>JAADGS010000022.1 GCA_013152275.1 Actinomycetota bacterium
GGCGACGGTGATCATCGCGTCGCACGACCGGGACGTGATCGGCGCGTGCGATCAGGTGGTGGCGCTGTGAGACGCCTCGCGGGTCTCGTCGCAGAAGCGATCCGGATGGCGGTCGCGCGGCCCGTCTCGTCGGCGATCACCGGACTGATCGTCGCCGGGGTGTGCGGCGTGATCCTTTCCACGACCGGCCAGTCCGTACAGGCCGAACGACAGGTCCTCGGCCGTATCGACGACGCCGGCACCCGCAGCGTTGTGGTCACCGACACGAACGGGTCCGCAGGGATCCGTCCCGACGCCATCGGTCGGATCGGGCGGCTGTCGGGTGTGGAGTGGGTTGTCGGGTTCGGATCTGCGGCCGATGTGCACGCCGCAGGGATCCCTGGCGGGAACCCGGCTGCGGTGCGTGCCGTCTACGGGGCTCTCCCGCCGGAAGTCGACACCTCAGCCTGGGATGGGACACCTGGCACGGTCCTGGTCGGACCCGACGCGCAGACCACACTCGGCCTCGACATTCCCGCCGGCGGTGTGGCGACCCGAGACGGGACCGACTATGCGGTCGTCGGCTGGTTCGACGCCGCCGACCCATTGGGGTTCTTGAACCGGTCCCTGCTCGCCGCCCCCGACCCAGATGCTGTCGACCCGACCCTGCGCACCATCGAGATCCTCGTCGACCGTCCCGAAGACGTCGCTGCGGTCGCTGACGCCATCTACGGCCTCCTCGATGCCCAAGACCCCACCTCGGTCGGTATCCAAACCTCGGAGACGCTCGCCCAGATCCGCAAAGCCGTCCAAGGTGAACTCGGCCGATACTCGAGACGGCTCGTCACCCTCATCCTCGCCGTCGGATTGATACTGGTCGGACTAAACGTCTACGGGACGGTCACCACCGCACGACGCGACTACGGACGCCGCCGCGCCCTCGGCGCGTCCCGACCCGACATCATCACCCTCGTCACCATCCAAACCGTCACCATCGCCATCGGTGGCACCCTCGCCGGCTCCATCGCCGGCGGCGCAATCATCTGGCAGCTCACCGCAACCGCACCCGACGCCGGGTTTACTGTCGCTATCGCCATCCTCGCCACCCTCACCGCCGGGATTGCAGCCATCCCGCCCGCGATGGTCGCCGCATGGCGCGACCCCGTCTCCATCCTCCGAGTCCCCTAACCAGGACGATTCCCGTCGTTTACACGTGACGCTCCGCCGGATCCGGACACAAACCCATCGTGGTGACGATCTTGCCCGGTCCCGTCGGGTCCGTCGGCTTGTGAACCGAGTGTCGAGATTGGACAAAGAAGAGGGCGCTAGACCGCAGAAAGGACGTGAACGAAGGGCCGTCTACACGACAAGGAGAGCCGCAACATTGGCACTACCAGGAACCCAACATTCATCATGCACCGAATCCGATGCCGTATCTGTACTCAACGACGATGTGGCAGTCGGGAAGGTCTTCCGTGTGGTCCACCGCACTGGGAGACAATATCCTCAATGACTCTGGGTTCGACTACTCCGGCAGCTGCGTTCCCAGTAAACACAGGCGTTTCCGAGGTTGCGGTGAGACTTTCACGAAAGGGTCCAACCTGGGGTTTTTCAGGCGAGATTCCGGCTCACCTCCAGCCTAAGGACCCGGCTACCTCCACGTTATCCACAGGCAACTGAGGGGCGACGCCAACCGACGCCGTGGACTCCGGATCAAACTCCTTCGAATTCGAAAACCCAGGATCTCTGTTGCAGCAGATCGCCAGAGGTTGAGATTGACGGACAACGTCATGAAGCGGAATCTGGTCGGCCGTCTCGTCAAGTTTGACCTGCCCTTTCCAGTTCTCCTTCAGGATTCTCTCAAGCTTCCTGAGGACGAGAGCGACCAAACGGTGTTGGCTGAGCCGATCTATGTAGCGGGGGATCCCCCTGGTTCTGTGAGCTGGGAGGCATGCAACCCCTTCATGTCGGTGGTCACCAAGAAGATGGTGCTGGTGCCCGGTTGCACGACGAGGTGCCCGAAGGTCGGTCCAAAGCTCGGGTCCACGACACTGTCGAAGTATGAGGCCGGTAGCGGCGCCACACTGGTCAAGGTGCCGTCGGGAGCGATCGACGCCAGCGCGGCGACGTTCCCGTCGTTGTCTGCGCCGACGAGCAGCACCGACACCGTGTTGTCTTGCCCCGACACAACCTCGACAGGAGCGACACCGATGCGGGTGTTCGGGTCGTCTGCCAGGTGCGGAACAAGACGCACGCGAACCGGCGGGTCACCGTTGAACTCTACGGCGACCTCACCCGTCTCGCCGTTGTAATCGACACGAAACTCGACACCACCTCGAGTTCGTAGCCACTCCACCCCGTGGACCACCGACGCACCCAACTCGGTGATCGACAAGTGTGGGTAGAGCGGATATCGGGTCCTCCCATAGATGACCTTTCCGTCGTCGGTCAGCAGCCAGAACCCCTCCGACAGCGGCAGGGTCCGCACCTGACCGCCGCGGATCACCACAACCTGCTCGAACGCAATCGCTACGAACGTTCCATCGTCCAGTACGGTCGGGTCCCATGCAGACACCCTTCCCACATCGAACGCCTGCTGCAGCACTCCATCACCGTCGAACACGGCGACCCGATGCTTCTGCGAGTCGAGCACCCACCAGGACCCGTCCGGACCGACCGCTGCAAACTCGGGACCCACACCCGGAAGCTGATCGAACCCCAACTGATCCTCGGAGTCGCCATAGCCGATCGACAGCACGTCCCGCCACCACCCCGACGTCGCATCTGCAGGTCCCGAAAGGGTCACCGTCACATCCCGCACCACCGGCGCAGGCGCCGTCGTCGCCACAGGGACCGTCGTTGTAGTCGACGCTGATGCCCTGAGTGCCGCCTGCCGATCGCGCCCCGGGTCATAGGTGACACTCTCGGCGATCCGCAGCAGAGTCTCCGTATCCAGTGACTTGCTCACCGTCTCGACCCGAACACCGTCGCCGACGTATTCCAATATGCGGGGCTCCCCCTCGATCACCGTGAACGTGCGCCCGTCACGCACCACATCCACACCCCGGATCGGATACGGCGCCGGAAACAGCGAGCGACCCACCGCAAACCAGGTTCCATCATCAGCGACGAACCGATGAAACATCGCCGACTCATGCCCTTCGTTGAACACGAACGAATACCCGGCAGGGACATACCCGATACGCAACCCACTCGCCCCGTCGTCATCCAAAGCCGGCGCAACCCAACTGGTAGCAGTCCCACCCCCTGGCACGAACGACCCACCAGTGCCCTCCCCCAACGTGGATCCGCTACAAGCCGCCACCACAAGCGCCACCACCGCCACAACGACCGCCCTACGCATCAAGAACCTCACCCGCGATCAAACACCCTCCATCGCCAGAACCACCACAACCGGCCCCACGCTGCGCCCCGGCACGACAGACGTCGGTTTCATGACCGCTCATCAGGGTCGACTCCCCGGTCGGTGAGGACCCCGTGGGCGATCCGTCGGTGCCATCGGTTGTGACCGGCGGCCAGGTGGCCTCCGACGTCGACCGTGGGAGCACGAGGACGGCGCCGTCGTCGTGCAGCACTATCGGGGAGCCTCTATACGCCTGGTAGGTGTGGCCTCCCCAGATGATGATACCGTCACCTGCCGCGACGAGACTGCCAACCCAGCGGGTCCCGAGACTGTCGGGTGCGAGACGCTCCCACGTGTCGGCGGCCGGGTCGTACGCCAGACCGGCCATCGGTGCGACCCCAGGCATGCCCGCCACGGTGTGCCCCCAGAACACGACCTTCATGCCGGTCCACACCGCCGGCACCGCAGAGAGGTTCACCGGCGGGAGTGCCGTGAGCCGCCACTCACCCAGCTGCGGGTTGTACGCCGCGAGCGGTGCCGGCTGGTCGGGGACCCCGTGCGGGGAGAACAGCACCTCGGTGCCGGTCCACACACCCACAAACACCATGCTCGAGCGGACACCGGGCGGATCGGCGATCTCCGACCAACTGTCGGTCACCGGGTTATAGGAAGCCCAGGACGGGTCACCGTCGGTGGCGTCACCGTTCCCACCGATGATCATCTCGTGCCCCGTCCACACCCCAACCCCAGGGCTCTTGGCACCCAGCGGTGATGAAGCCAGGACACGCCACGTACCTGTCGCCGGGTCATAGGCGGCACCGTCATCGGTCGCAACCTGTAGATCACCGGAGCGCTCGACCATCCCACCCCAGACAATCAACTCGGCACCGGTCCACACGTTGAACATGTACGAGCGCCCCTCGATCGGTGCGGGCGGGATCGCACTCCACGAATCAGAAGCAGGGTCGTACGCGAACCCGTCATTCGCCATGTCGAAACTCTGCGTATCCCCGACCGTACGGTCACCACCCCAGATCAGCAGCCGACTGCCGGTCCACACCGCAGCAGGCTGGCTGCGTGCCTCCGGAGCGGCCGCCATCGGACGCCACACCCCCGTGGCCGGGTCGAAAATGTCACCCGTCGCCTGCGTCTCGACTGGACCCATCGGGTTCCCCCACGCCAACAACTCTCGACCGGTCCACACCGACACATGACCAGACCGGGCAACCGGACCGGCCGGCATCGACGCCCACTGCCCAACCACCGGCAACAACGTGGTCGTCAAAGTAGGAGGCTGCGTCGCAGGAACCATGGAGGTCGTGGTCACAGGTAGCGTGGCCGTCGATGTCGAATCAGAATCGGTGACCATGACCTCAGCACTCGATGGTGGCACCGTCGAAATAGAACCTATCGTGCAACCGGCAGCGATCAGCGACACCACAAGCACGGCGACCAGCCACCGTACGGTGGAGGACCCGGCGAACCGTGCCGAACGTCGCTGTCGGCTCATCATGAGGGAGGGCCTTGCTCGATCGCGGCGGCGGGTACGAGATCGTGGCATGCCGTCACCGTCAAGATCCACACGAGATCAGCAGGCAGTGGCTCTCCTACGATGTCGGTCGCGTCATCACCGACTTCTTTGGCGACCGTCCAGTCCCAGGCGCCGTTGACGCATCCACGCTGGGCGACTTGCACCCACACATCGGTCGGTGCGGTGATACCGGTGTTGTTCACACCCGTCAACATCAACTGGTGAGCCGTGTCAGCATCGATAGTGGCCGTAGGGAAAGCAGGTTGCGATCCGCAAGAGACCAGGAGCATCCCCAACACGACAGCCACCACCGCAACGAGCCGCCAGGTGATCGGTCTGGGGCTCATCGGCTCGCGACCCTGACGCCAACCCATGATGCGCTCATCACCTCTCCTCCTTACCTATTGGTGTATTCGCCGGAGGACGCTTTCGGGTTCCCACCGTGGGCCCAGATGTGTCGTCACGGGTTCGTGTCGAGGTTGTCGACGATGGTGGGGACCGTGTGGGTGGCGTCCCAGACGTGAGTTCCGGCGGGAACCCCGAATGCTGCTTCGAGGAACGT
>JAADGS010000023.1 GCA_013152275.1 Actinomycetota bacterium
GATCTCTCGTGAGCTTCGACGCAACGCCGCTACACGCGGCGGAAAGCTTGAGTATCGGGCCGGGATTGCGCAGTGGAAGGCGGAGCTGGTGGCGCGCCGACCCAAGACAGCGAAACTTGTCACAAACGACCGGCTACGTGAATACGTTCAGGACCGTTTGTCCGGCAAGATCGAGCGGCCGGATGGCCAAGTCGTTGCTGGCCCGGAGGTGAAGTTCGTTGGTCGGCGCCATGGTCGTCGAGCGGACCGGCGTTGGGCAAAGGCGTGGAGCCCCGAGCAGATTTCGAACAGGCTTCGCGTCGACTTTCCTGCAGATGAGTCCATGCGAATCTCACACGAGGCCATCTACCAAGCCCTCTACATCAAGGATCGGGGCGCTCTGGAGCGTGAACTCGTCACATGCTTGCGAACCGGTCGAGCGCTCCGTGTCCCACGAGCAAGGACCAGCCAGAGAGGTAAGAAGTTCGTCACGCCAGAGGTGATGATCTCCAAACGCCCTTCCGAAGCCGATGACCGAGCGATTGCCGGCCACTGGGAGGGCGACCTCATCATTGGTTTGAACCGCTCGGCGATTGGCACGCTGGTCGAGCGGACCACGAGGTTCACGATGCTTCTCCATCTGCCACGAATGGAAGGCTATGGCGAGGGGCCTCGGGTCAAGAACGGGCCGCCCCTGGCTGGTCTTGGTGCTGAGGCGGTTCGAACCGCGATCGCTGCATCTGTCTGGTGTTTGCCGCGGGAACTCTGGCGATCACTGTCCTGGGACCAGGGGTCTGAGATCGCCCAGCACGCACAGCTGACCATCGACACAGGGCTGCCCATCTACCTCTGTGACCCCCGAAGCCCGTGGCAGCGAGGAACCAACGAGAACACCAACGGACTGCTTCGCCAATACTTCCCGAAGGGCACCGACCTTGCCAGACACTCGCGAGATGATCTCGATGCTGTTGCCCTCGCCCTCAACACCCGACCCCGCAAGACCCTCGGCTGGAAGACACCCACTGAAGCGATGGCCGAGCTTCTAGAGTCTGCTCAACAGCAAAGTGTTGCTTCGACCCCTTGAACCTGAGCAATACCTGTCGATTCGCTACTCGCAGCGCTTGGCCGACAACGACATCGTCGCCTCGGTCGGATCGAAAGGCGACAGCTACGACAACGCCATGGTCGAGTCGTTCAACGGGCTGTACAAGTGGGAGCTGATCTACCCCCAGGGACCCTGGCGGGGCCTCGAGGACGTCGAGTACGCCACCCTCGAATACGTCGACTGGTTCAACCATCGGCGCCTCCACGGAGAGATCCTCAGTGGCCGCCGCAGGTTCACCACCCCCGCAGCCCACGAAGCCGCCTACTACCGTCAAACGAGCACAACCAACACGGTCGTGACTCAATAAACCGAGTCTCTACAGAACCCGGGGTGCTTCACCTCACCTGAACGAGAATCCACAAAGACCCGTCAACCAGTACCGACCCACGCTCCTAGGAGTGTGCCGAGCGACCTACGGTGCGCGTCTCGGGGACCGTTCATGACCCATCACACAGATCAATCCGACCGTTTCACAGGGTCGACGCGCCGTGTCTTCCATTTCGACTCGGTGCACGGCCGTGCCTTCGTCGTGTTGGAGCCGTCATCCCCGCCCCGCGGTCTTGCGATGGTCGTCGCGATACGAAGTACAAAGCGCCCGGTAGCCGGCACCGAGAACGCATCGTCGGTCCGGAGTACTTGTCTCCGGAGTTGATACACTCGCCCGATGCAGCCTGCACGCATCGCCCCTTCGCTTCTCGCTGCGGACTTTGCACACCTCGCAGAAGAGGTCGCGATGGTCGAGCCGCATGTCGAGTTTCTGCATCTCGACGTGATGGACGGACACTTCGTTCCCAATATCACGTTTGGAACTCCGGTCATCGCCGCTCTGCGGCGCTTTTCCTCCTTGTTCTTCGATTGCCACTTGATGACGACGAATCCCGACGCCCACTTCCCGGCGTTGCATACCGCAGGAGCCGATCTCGTCACGGTGCACATCGAGGTGTGCCCGGATCCGACGAGAGTGGCCGCACGGGCACGGGCCGAAGGGTTGTCGTTCGGCCTGGCCCTGAACCCTTCCACGCCGTTCGAAGCTGTGGAGCCCTTCGTCGAACTCGTCGACCTCCTGCTCATCATGTCGGTGCATCCGGGCTTGGGAGGGCAATCGTTCATCAGCGATTCGCTCAAGAAGGTCGAGATTGCGAGAAAGTTCATTGATTCTCACTCTCTGACGACCGATATAGAGATCGACGGAGGTGTGAGCTCTGAGAATGCCCGTGCAGCACGGGACGTCGGAGTTGACGTGTTCGTGGCCGGAAGCGCGATCTTCGGGTCACCGGATCCGGTCGCAGCCGTACGGCACCTCAGAGCGGCAGTCGAATCGATGGAGTGAGATGGCACAGCGGATTCTGGTGGCGGACGACGATCCGGACATCCTGCAGTTCATTCGCGTGAACTTGGAGTTCGAGGGGTTTCAGGTCACCGAGGCGCGAGATGGTCTCGAAGCGATCGAGTCGGTCATGAAAGAACCTCCCGACCTCGTCCTTCTCGATGTCATGATGCCCAAGTTGGATGGTTTCGACGTCCTCCGTCGTCTGCGGACGCATCCTTCGGCTGCGAATACGTCCGTGATCCTGCTCACGGCGCGAACGATGCCAGAAGATCGCATTCGTGGTCTCGACCTCGGTGCAGACGACTACATCAACAAGCCCTTCGATGTCGAAGAGCTCGTCGCGCGCGTCAAGGCCGTCATGCGCCGCTCCCAGACGATGCGAGACGTGTCACCGCTGACGGGGCTACCGGGGAACTTCAGGATATCCGAGGAGATGGAGCGGCGTGTTGCGGAGCGCGGGCCGATCGCCATCGTCCACGCCGATCTCGACAACTTCAAGTCGTTCAACGACCACTACGGCTTCATGCGAGGCGACCAGGTCATCAAGTACACGGCCCACGTTCTGCTCGAGGCCGCGGCGGAGAACGAGGATCCTCGAGTCTTCGTCGGACACATCGGCGGTGACGATTTCGTCGCCTTGATCCACCCGGAATCGGTCGTGGCGTTCTGCGAAGCGACCATCCGGATCTTCGATGCGGGCATTCTCGACTTTTACGACACCGCGGACGCGCTGCGGGGATACGTGGAGGTGGCCGACCGGCGGGGAGAACAGCACGCGTTCCCCATCATCTCGATATCGCTCGGCGTTGCCACCAATCGATACCGGGCCATCACTTCACAATGGGAGGCCTCGGCGGTGGCGGTCGAGATGAAAGAGTTCGCCAAGGCAACGGCCGGATCCGCCTACGAAATCGATCGCCGCACATCCTGAGCAGGGCGCCCTCGTTGCCGACCAAGACACGAGGGCCTCGACGAGCAGCTCCTGGGCCGTTGCGTAGGCCGAGTCGCGATACGAAGTGCGGACCGAGTCGGTGAGCGACGTTCCTGGCCTGCTGTCGACACCATGGTTTTCAGATACCAGGGTGTCACTAGACTGTTGAGCAGCCCCCTTCAGGGCAGGGTGCAATTCCCGACCGGCGGTGAGAGTCCGCGACCCCTTCGGGGTGGATCCGGTGGAACTCCGGAGCCGACGGTGAAAGTCCGGATGAGAGAAGGAGGGCGTCATGCGTTCGCGCGCGTCCGCCCCACAGAAGAGGTGACGTGTGGACGAACACTGGATGGCCCGGAGTCTCGATATCGCACGAGATACGTATCCCCATCCGAATCCGCGTGTGGGAGCCGTCGTTGTCGACGCGAAGGGCGAGCCGGCAGGCGAGGGCAGCCACGCCGGCCCGGGCAGACCCCATGCCGAGGTGGTTGCGCTCAACAGCGCCGGCATTTCGGCGCGAGACGGAACGATCTACGTCACGCTCGAACCGTGTGTCCATGTTGGTAGGACTCCACCTTGTGTCGGCGCCATCGTCGCTGCCGGGATCCGGCGTGTCGTCGTGGCAGCCGAAGATCCGGATGTCCGTGTTGCCGGCAAGGGTATGGAGGCGCTGCGGGCGGCGGGACTCGAGGTCGAGGTCGGTGTGATGGCGGACGAAGCTCGAGCGCTCGATCCCGGTTACTTCCACCATCGCAGAACGGGGCGTCCGATGGTCACGCTGAAGGCGGCGGCGACACTCGACGGTCAGGTGGCGGCCCTCGACGGTTCGTCGCAGTGGATCACCGATGAGGTCGCACGAAAGGATGCACATCGTCTGCGTGCCACGGCAGATGCCGTGATGGTGGGAGCCGGGACGCTGCGCGCCGACGATCCCCGGCTGGACGTTCGGCTGCCGGAATACTCGGGTCCGCAGCCGGTGCCCGTTCTCGTCGCTGGGACACGGCCGATTCCCGTCGATGCTCGGCTGGTGGCTCGCGACCCGATCGTGCTCAGCCCCGTGGCGATCGAGGGCCTCGACACGATCGTCGCGCCTGCAGACGGAGCGGTCGATCTTCGGCTCGGCCTCGAGGGTCTCGGCAGGCGGGGCATCGTGGATCTTCTGGTCGAGGGCGGCCCGAGGCTGGCTGCTTCGTTGCTGTCCGAAAACCTCGTCGACCGGATCGTTCTCTACCTCGGCGCCCGAGTTGCCGGAGGTGCAGGGAAGACCGTGTTCGAAGGGGAGTTTGCCACCCTGTCACAGAGTCGGCGGGTGCGCATCACACATGTGGGGACGGTGGGTGTGGACGTGAAGATCGAGGCCATCTTGGAGGATGATTGATGTTTACCGGAATCGTTGAATCGCTCGGCAGTGTGCGGGGCGTCACGGTGACCGACCTGGGTTGTCGACTCGACATCGAGACGGAGCTTTCCGGGCTCGACATCGGTGACTCGATCGCGGTCAACGGCGTGTGTTTGACAGTCGTGGCATGCCCGCAAGGGGGCTTCGAAGCCGACGTCGTGCACGAGACCCTTCTGCGCACCGATCTGGGCGCGTTGGAG
This sequence comes from Actinomycetota bacterium, assembly GCA_013152275.1. Taxonomy (NCBI): domain Bacteria; kingdom Bacillati; phylum Actinomycetota; species Actinomycetota bacterium. The sequence goes on from JAADGS010000023.1 coordinate 4,942, forward strand.
GCGGGCATGTCCGTTGATTTGGAACGTCCGCTACCGGCATCGGGGCGCTTCGACGGTCACATCGTCCAGGGGCACGTCGACGGGGTCGGGCATGTGCGGGCACTGGAGCCCGAGGGCGACAGCCTGCGCATGCGTGTCGGCGTTCCGGAGGCGATCGCACCGTACGTGGCGGAGAAAGGATCTGTCGCCGTCGACGGTGTCAGCCTCACGGTGACCTCCGTGGGCGAGGACTGGTTCGAGGTTGCGCTGATTCCGCACACGCTCGAAGTGACGGTCCTCGGGCTTCGAGGCCCAGGTGACCCCGTGAACATCGAGGTCGATGTGATCGCCAAGTATCTCGAACGCCTGATGGAGATGAAACGATGACCTTCGCACCGATAGAAGACGCAATCGCAGCGATCTCGAGCGGCGAGTTCGTCGTCGTTGTCGACGATGAGGACCGAGAGAACGAGGGCGACCTCATCCTCGCAGCCGAGAAGGCGACACCGGAGAAGATCGGATTCATGGTGCGTCACACGAGTGGCATCATCTGCGTGCCGCTCACGGGGGAACGCCTCGACGAGTTGCGTATCCCGATGATGGTGATGCAGAACACCGACGTCCGAAACACCGCCTTCACCGTCTCGGTGGACTACGCACCGGCGACGACGACGGGAATCTCGGCGGCCGACAGGGCTGCGACGATCCGAGCGATGGTCGATCATGCGACCGAGCCCGAGGATCTCACGAGGCCCGGTCATCTCTTTCCGCTGCGGTATCGGGCCGGCGGAGTGCTCCGGCGGGCAGGCCACACCGAAGCCGCGGTCGATCTGGCCACCTTGGCCGGACTCCGACCCGCCGGAGTACTTGCCGAGATCGTGGGTGACGACGGTTCCATCGCTCGCCTCCCGGACCTGGAGCGGTTCGCCCGCAAGCACCATCTCGTCATGATCCAGATAGCGGATCTGATCGCATACCGTCGCCGGCGCCAGCGGTTGATCCGGCGCGGGGCCGAGGCACGCATTCCAACGGAGTTTGGTGTCTTCGAGGCGATCGCCTACGAATCCCTCGTCGATCATCGTGAGCATCTGGCGCTCGTCAAAGGGGAGATCGCGGGCAAGGGAGACGTGCTGGTGAGGGTTCATTCGGAATGCCTGACCGGGGACACGCTCGGCAGTCTTCGCTGCGATTGTGGTTTCCAGCTGCGGGACGCGATGAGCAAGATCGCCGCCGAGGGGAGTGGCGTTGTGCTCTATCTGCGTGGACACGAAGGCAGAGGAATCGGGCTGATGCACAAGCTGGAGGCATACGCGCTGCAAGACCACGGTCGCGACACGGTGGAGGCGAATCTCGAATTGGGGCTGCCAACGGACGCCAGGGACTATGGAGTGGGTGCCCAGATCCTCGCCGACCTGGGGATCACCACGATGCGACTGCTGACGAACAACCCGACGAAACGTGCGGGTATCGAGGGCTACGGCCTCGAGATCACCGAGACCGTCCCACTGGAAGTGAGGCCGAATCCCGAGAACCTCGGCTATCTGACGACGAAGGTCGAGAAGCTCGGGCATTCCATTCATCTGGAGGATGTAGATGCGACTTGATGAGATTCGAGGGGAGCCGACGGGTGCCGGGCGCAAGGTTGGTGTCGTCGTCGCTTCTTTCAATCGTGTGGTCACCGACGGTCTGCTCGCCGGCGCGCTGGAGGCGCTCGAGTCCGCCGGTACCGAACAGGTGAGCGTCGTTCGGGTTCCCGGATCACTGGAGATTCCCCTTGCCGCGCAACGTCTCGCGCAGACAGGATACGATGCAGTGGTTGCGATCGGCGCGGTGATCAAGGGGGGAACCGACCATTACGAGCATGTGGCGAGTCGGTCGATTGCCGGGATCGCGAACGTTTCGCTCTCCACGGGGACACCCGTGGGCAATGCGATCCTCACCGTGACCGAATTCGAGCACGCCAGAGATCGTTCGTTGCCAGGGTCGGCAAACAAGGGGTACGAGGCCGCCATGGCGGTGCTCGTACTGCTCGATGTGCTCGAGAAGATCGGTTGAGGCCGAGTCCGGGTTGCGAGCGGTCCCCGTTGCCGGAAGTCGCCGCATTGACAGGATGAGGCCCAACCGTATACTGCTGCAGACAATTGAGCACAAGTGGAGACCATCCCACCCGGCCACCGAAGGTGCGCCGAGGTTCTGTTGAGACGGCAGTGGGCTTTGCTTGCTGTCGTTTTCCATAGAGGAGGATTGCGATCGCCGAATTACGCGTCAATGGCTATATCCGAGCCCGAGAAGTCAGAGTCGTCGCCCCCGACGGGGGTCAAATCGGAATCAAGAAGCTGCAGGAGGCCTTGTGGCTGGCCGAGCAGCTGGGTTTGGATCTCGTTGAGGTGGCACCGAGCGCGAATCCGCCGGTTTGCCGGCTCATGGACTATGGCAAGTACAAGTACGAACAGTCCGTGAAGTCCCGGGAAGCTCGAAAGAACCAGACCCGGACCGTGATCAAGGAAGTCAAGTTCAAGCCGAAAATCGGCCAACACGACTATGAGATCAAGCGGAATCGGGTTCTGAAATTCCTCGAGCACGGTGACAGGGTCAAGATCACGATCTGGTTCCGAGGTCGTGAGATGTCCCGTCCCGAGTTGGGGCTGAAGATCATCGATCGCCTCGTCGAGGAGATCGGCGACGCTGCCAAGATCGAGCAAGCACCACGACAAGAAGGACGGAACATGCACATGGTCCTCGTGCCGGTCCGCCAGAAGAAAGTCGTGAGACAGGACGAAGGTGCAGACGTCACCGAGGAAACCGTCCCTGTCGGAGCCGTCGTTCCTGTCGAGGGTGTCGAGGGTGCGGATACCGACGCCGAGATGCCCGGGGACGCCGTTGGTGTCGAGGGTGTCGAGGGTGTGGATACCGGTGCCGGGACCGATCCAGATGAGAGGAGCAGCTGATGAAAACGAAAAGTCACCGGGGTGCCGCAAAGCGTATGCGACGCACCGGATCAGGCAAGATCGTGCGAGCGCGCGCGGGTCGAGGCCATCTGAAGCTCGCCAAGAGCCGGAAGCGTTTCCGTCAGCTCAAAGGCACTACCGAAATGACTCGCGGCGATCGGCGTACGGCGTCGCGTCTGCTGGGCCGCTAGGAGGCATCGTATGGCACGGGTAAAACGCGCCCTTCACGGTCGGAAGAAGCATCGCAAGGTCCTCAACCGCGCCAAGGGCTACAAAGGTGCGAAGAGCCGCAGATTCCGCACGGCGAACGAGCAGGTCATGCATGCGATGTCCGACTCGTATCGAGACCGTCGCGCGAAGAAAGGCGAGTTCCGACGGCTCTGGATCTCCAGGATCAACGCCGCGGCACGGCAAAACGGGACAACCTATTCTCGCCTGATGGCCGGGTTGAAGGCGGCAGACATCGAGGTCGACCGAAAGATGCTCGCAGAGATGGCGGTCCATGACCCCGCGTCCTTCAGTCAGATCGTCGAGGCAGCCAACGCAGCCCAGCACTGACCCGATCCGATCGACGCGAAACTCGCGGGTCGCTGCAGCCCTGAGGCTTCGGCGCTCCCGCGAGCGTCGCGCCACCGGTCGGACGCTCCTCGAAGGCCCCAACCTGGTGCTCGCGGCGATCGCCGCCGGCCATGAACTCGACACGATCTTCGCCGTGGTGGGTGATCCTGTGGTCGAGGATCTCTCAGGGGTCTCCTATGTGAGTGAAGAGGTGCTCGAGCGGCTGGCCCCAACACAGCATCCGAGAGGACCCATCGCCATCATGAGGATCCCGGCGTCGGCAAGGGTCTCCCGCTCCTGCCTGTTGCTGTGGGGTGTCGGCGACCCGGGCAACATGGGCACCCTCATCCGCTCTGCGGCAGCCTTCGGCATGGACGTGGCAGTCGATTCGAGGAGCACGGATCCATGGTCCCCGAAGACGCTGAGAGCTGCGGCGGGCGGCCATTTCCGAACGGCCATCGAAAGGGAGGCGACACCGGAGAGCCTGCAGGAGCGGGGCTTCACGACGGTGGCCGCCGTCCCGCGAGGCGGGATCGACCCGGTGGAGCTTGCATGTCGAGACCAGATTGCGATCATCGTCGGGCCCGAGGCTCACGGCCTTCCCGCAGACGTCGTGGCCGCATCCGATCTGTTGGTCACCATTCCCATGCCGGGGGACATGGAGAGTCTGAATGTCGGAATCGCCGGAGCGATCCTGGCCTACGAGCGCAGCCGACATCATCTCGGGAGGGAAGACACCTGAGAATCCGTCGCGAGCGTCCGGTGCGGCACGTGCTCGTCTCGGCACGATTGGAGGGCAGCAGCCGCGGGCGCGCTAACCTCCCGGCACGATGGACCGCATCAAACAACTCCGCGCAGAGGCCCCCGGCCGTATCCAAGCGGCTGCGAACCTCGATGTGCTTCAAGACCTCGAACGAGAACTGATCGGAAGATCGTCGATCATCGCTCGGCAGCGCAAGGCACTCGGCAAACTTCCGCCCGAAGAACGACCCGCCGTCGGCGCGGCGCTGAACGAGGCGTATCAGGAGTTGAAGGCGCAGCTGGACGCGCGACGAGTCGAGCTCGAAAGGGCCGCGGAGGACGAGCTCCTGGAGGTCGAACGCACCGATATCACGTTGCCCGTCTACGAGATTCCGAGGGGCCACCATCACCTGCTCACCGAAACCGTGGAGGAAGTCTGCGACATCTTCACCGCCCTCGGGTATGCGGTGACCACCGGGCCCGAGGTCGAGACTGCCGCCTACAACTTCGATGCACTCAACACGCCGCCGACACACCCTGCGCGGCTCGAGTCGGACACGCTCTATGTGGATTGGGGCGACCCGGCGGACGAGCTGCTCTTGAGGACACAGACGTCGCCCATGCAGGTCCGTTACATGGAGCAACATGAACCGCCGGTCTACGTGATCGTGCCGGGAAGGGTGTACCGGTCCGACGCCCTGGACGCGACCCATTCGCCCGTGTTCACGCAGGTCGAGGGCCTTTCGGTCGACGATGCCCTCACGTTCGCCGACTTGAAGGGAACGTTGCAGTATTTCATGGAGCGGTTCTTCGGCGCCGGTAGGAAGATACGCATGTACCCGCACTTCTTTCCCTTCACGGAACCCTCCGCAGAGATGGCGGTGTCCTGCTTCAACTGCGAGGGCAGCGGATGCCGGGTGTGCGGGCAGACCGGATGGATCGAGCTTCTCGGGTGTGGAATGGTCGATCCGAACGTGTTCGAGGCCGTGGGCTACGATCCGACGGCGGTGTCCGGATTCGCGTTCGGGGTCGGGGTGGAACGGCTCGCGATGGTGCGGCACGGCATCGGGCACATCAAACACTTCTTTGACAACGACCTGCGCGTGTTGGAGCAGTTCCGATGAAGGTTTCCCTGCGCTGGTTGAAGGAGTTCGTCGCCGTCCCGACGGACGATCCTGCCGAGCTCGCCGAGGTGCTTGCATCGGTCGGTCATGAGGTCGAGGGGTACGAACTCTTGGAGACGGCGTTTTCGGGCGTGGTCGTCGGAAGGGTCGAGCAGATCGAGCGGCATCCCAACGCAGATCGACTTCGCTTCTGCAAAGTGTCTGTCGGGGGAGCCCCACAGGACATCGTGTGTGGAGCCGACAACTTCGAGGTCGGCGCGCTCGTGCCGGTGTCGCTCCCCGGGGCGGACCTTGCAGGGGGGCTTCACGTGGAGACTCGAACGATTCGAGGGGTGCAATCCCACGGGATGATCTGCTCGGAATCCGAGCTGGGTCTTGGTGAGCGACACGACGGGATCATGGTGCTCGACCCCTCGACGCCGGTCGGCACGGACTTCTCGACGCTCGTGCCCTACCCGGATGTCGTCTTCGATCTCTCGATCACGCCGAATCGTGGCGATGCAATGTCCATCCTGGGAATCGCGCGGGACCTGGCTGCCTACTACTCGCTCGATCTGACCGTGCCGGCAGTCGATCTCCAGGAACACGGCGAGGCCTCGGCGGTTTCCATCGTGCTGGAGGATCCGGTGGGATGTCCGCGGTACGTGGGCCGCGAAGTTCGCGAGGTGACGGTGGCGGATTCCCCGCTGTGGATGCGTCTGAGGCTGCGAGACGCCGGAATCCGCTCCATCAACAACGTTGTGGATATCACGAACTACGTCCTTCTCGAGTATGGGCAGCCGTTGCACGGCTTCGATCTGGACACGATCGCCGAGGAGACGATCATCGTGCGCAGAGGTCGGCACGGAGAGAATCTGCGGACGCTCGACGGGGAAGAACACGAAATCACCTCCGAAGACCTGCTGATCACGGATCCCGAGCGAGTGATCGCCTTCGCCGGAGTGATGGGAGGCGAAGAGACGGAAGTCGGCCCGACGACGAGGCGGGTGCTCATCGAAGCTGCCCATTTCGACGCTCCCACGGTCATGAACACGGCGAAACGACACGGGTTGCGGACAGAAGCTTCGTCCCGTTTCGAACGAGGCGTGGATCCGGACCTTCCGGCACGGGCCGCGGCTCGTGCGGCACAACTGATGGCACAACTCGCCGACGGTGTTCCCGCTCCGGGGACGAAAGACGCGTACCCGAGTCCGATCCATGAGGGAACGGTGACGCTCCCCCTCGGCGAGCCTGAGCGTCTTCTGGGGATATCCCTCCCCCGGGAGGAGATCGTCGATCTACTGGAACGGCTCGGCTTCGGCGTGCACGGAGACGATCCCTTGGATGTCACGGTGCCGACGTATCGCCCTGATGTGACACGGCCTGCGGACCTTGTCGAAGAGATCGCCCGCCTGTACGGGCTCAACCGCATACCATCACGGCTGCCACACGGCCCCGGATCCGGACTTGGCCAATCCGCCCGGCGGGCGAGAGTGCTCCGGGCGGCTCTGGTTGGAGCGGGCCTCTCCGAAGCGTCGACGCTGACATTCCTCGCTCCGGAGGATCTCGAGAAGCTGCACGTGGACGGCACGACCCCCATTCGGGTGCGAAACCCGTTGCGTGAAGAGGAGTCGCTGCTGCGCACGACGCTGCTCCCCGGGCTGCTGAAGTCGGCACGATTCAATGCGGGCCACGGGTTCCCTTCCGTCGCCCTCTTCGAGACCGGGAAGGTGTTCATCGACACCCCGGATCGTGTCGATCCGAGAATCCCGTTTCAACCGGACACCCTGGCTTTCGTTGTCGTTGGACGATTCGGCGCCAAGACGCTCGGTGGGAAGAGCCGCCCGGCCGATTTCGCCACCGCAGGAGCCGTCTGGAGGGTGATCGAAACAGCCATGGGTCTGGAGGGAGAAGTGCGCGCGGAGCACGTCGCAGGTTTCCATCCCGGCCGCGCCGGGAGGCTGTTCCTCGACGAGCAGCCGATCGGCGTGCTCGGAGAGCTGCACCCCGGCGTGACGCGCGCCTACGGAATCGAAGGACGTGTTGCGGCCGGCGAGTTCCGCCTGGAGAGGCTGCTCGAGACGCACGGCTTCTGGACGTTCGAGGAACCGAGTACCTATCCGCCGGTCGTCTTCGACCTGGCGTTCGAGGTGTCTGACACCGTGCCCGCCTCCGAACTCGTCAAGGTGATCAGGGTTGCAGCGGGTCCCATGCTCGAGTCGGTGCGTCTGTTCGACGAGTTTCGCGGAGGCTCGGTGCCCGAAGGCCACAAGAGTCTCGCCGTCCAGCTCACCTTCAGGTCGCCCGACACGACGTTGACGAACGAGGATGTCCGAGAGGACCGAGGCCGCATCATCACAGCCGTAGCCGACGAACTCGGAGGGCGACTCCGAGGGGGAGCGTAACAATGGATTTTCTGCGTATCGACGACCTCACACCCGACGGGCTGCGTGCCGTTCTGGCCAGCGCCGAATCCGCCCGCCATGATCCGTCGGCCGTGGCCGGACGCCTCACCGGGCAATCGGTCGGCCTGTTCTTCCAGAAGCCGTCGACGCGGACCCGTGTCTCCACGGAGCTCGCATCCGCTCAACTGGGCGCGATTCCCGTCGTGCTCGGCCAACAGGAAGTTGGTTTCGGTAGCCGAGAGGCCGTCAAGGACGTCGCAGCAGTTTTGGATCGATACCTTGACGTGATTGCCATGCGGGTGTTCAAGCACGCCGACCTGGTCGAAGTGGCGGAACATGCGCAAGCTCCCGTGATCAACCTGCTCTCCGATGTGGAGCATCCATGCCAGGCTCTGGCAGATCTGCAGACCATCGCCGAGGAACGCCCCATGGCCGGTACGACGATTGCCTACGTTGGTGACGGGAACAACGTGCTTCACTCGTTGATGGTCGGTGCCGCGATGATGGAGATGAACGTTCGCATAGCGACACCTGACGGATATGAACCCGATCCCGAGTATGTCACGAAGGCCGAATCGTTCGGTGACGTGTTGATCACCAACGATGCCGAGGAGGCCGTTCGGGGGGCCGACGTCGTCTACACGGACGTGTGGGCCTCGATGGGTCAGGAAGAAGAGGCGGAGGAGCGCAGTCGCTTGTTCTCGCCGTATCGAGTCGATCTCGCTCTCTTCGAGCAGGCGGCGGAAGACGCCATCTTCCTGCATTGTCTGCCGGCACACAGGGGGAGCGAGGTCACCGACGCGGTTCTCGACCATGTTCGATCTCGGGTGCTCGATCAGGCCGAGAATCGGCTGCATACCTTCAAGGCCTTGCTCCTGCATGTGATCGAGTGAGCACTCTGCCCGAAGGTCCGGTCGAGGAGGTCGCGAAACGTCTGCTCGGTGCCCGACTGCGGACCGAGTTCGACGGTCTCGCCACGGAAGTGATGCTCACCGAAGTGGAGGCGTACGGTGGAACCGACGACCCTGCCAGCCACGCGTTCGGGGGGGTCGGCGAGCGTAACAGGGCGATGTTCGGCCCGGCGGGCACGCTCTACGTGTACCGATCCTACGGTGTGCACTGGTGTGCCAACGTGGTGACGGGGCCGGTGGGGGTCGGGGAGGCGATCCTGCTCAGAGCCGGAGTCCCGACCGAAGGGGAGGAGACGATGCAGCGGCGCCGGGGGAGGGCGGACCATCTGTGTGACGGTCCCGGGAAACTCTGTCAGGCGCTCGGGATCACCGGGAGTCAGGATGGGACCAGTCTGTTCGAAGGACCCGTGAGGCTGCGCCTGCCTGCAGCCCCTCCGTCACAGACCGTGCTCGCCACAGGCCGCGTCGGGATCAGCAAGGCGAAGGAGCGACCGTGGCGCTTCACGATTCTCCCGTTCTCGTGACGTTTCGTGGGAATAGTCCGATCCAAGCGTCACGAGAACGGATCAAGGGTTGACCCAGAGCGTGACCGGCCTACCGGCGGACGTCCCTGGGATGGGTTCCTGCTTCCAGACGACTCCAGTTCGTCGGGCGGCATCGTTGGGGTTGGCTTCTGCTTCGGTGACGATCTCGACCGCGGCGCCGATCGCCTGCAGCTCCGAAACCGCCTGACCGACGGGAAACCCGAGCAGCGATGGGATGACCGACCCGGGCTCCGGGCCGGCGACGACGAGGCGGATGCGGCTTCCCGCCTGGGCGGGAAAGCCGGCGGATGGACTCTGGTTGAAGACCGTCCCTGGAGCGAGGGCCCCACCGTCGGTCCAAACGATACGGTTGGCGAAGCCGACAGCGGTCAACGCCTCGACGGCAGATCCGAGATCGAGTCCGATCACGTCGGGAACGGTTGCCGCGCCGGCCTCAACGACACCGGCGGGGTTGTGTACCGGGCACACTACGGTCGGAACCTGATCGGCCGGAACGCGAATGCGCGCAACGTGAGACCTGGGGCAGTAGGGACCGGCGAGGAAACCGGTCGAGAGATCGACCTCCACCGTGACCATGCCCTCCGTGTCGGCCTCGGCGAGCCGGCCGTACGGAGTACCCGCGAGCGCCCCTGACGCGAAACGCGCCCAGATCTGTGCCGGCCACGACCCACCGGTGATCGTGAAGGGAGTTGTCGGAGGCTCCATGGCAATCTGGCCTTCTGCAAAGCCGACCCAGACGGCTGCCGAGAGTTCCGGCGTGTAACCGACGAACCAGGCGTCACGATGTTCCTGCGACGTCCCGGTCTTTCCGGCGATCGGCCGGCCGATCTTCGCCTGCTGGCCGGTACCGCGGCGGACCGTCTCCGTGAGTGCCGCGGTGACGGACTGTGCCACCTCCTTACTCATCGCCTGTGTGACGATCGGAACGGGTTCCCAGATGTTCACGCCATCGTGTGTCTCGATAGAGGTAACGAGAATCGGATCGATGTGGATGCCATTGGCGGCGAACGTTCCATATGCGGAGGCCATGTCCAGCGGAGTGACCTCTTGAGCACCGAGGGCAATGGCCGGAAACGGCCGAAGGTTTGTCGTGATGCCTGCGGCCTTGGCGACGTCGACGACATGCTGAGCGCCAACGGCGGCGACGACCTGCGCGTACACCACGTTGACGCTGTACACGGTACCTTCGAGCAAGGTCAGATTCGGAAACGCGGCATCGTTGTAGTTGTCCACGGTCCAGGGGCCGGAGTCGGTCTGTATCGTTATCGACCGACCACCCTGGAACATCGACTTGAGTGTGAAGCCCTGCTCGAGGGCTGCCGCCAGTACAAAGGGTTTGAACGCCGATCCCGGTTGTCGGCGGGCCTGGACCGCAAGATTGAACTGGGCGTGTGAGTCGGTCGGATCATAGAAGTCCCGACCGCCGACCAGTGCCAGGACGTGGCCGGTACGGGGGTCCACGGCAGCGACCGCTGCGGACGGGTTGCCGCCCTTGATCACGGACGCCACGGCTGCGCGGGCCGCTTCCTGCGCCACCGGATCGATGGTCGTGTAGATGCGCAGACCACCTCGAAACAGCGCGTTGTAGCGGTCCTGAGGAGTCGCTCCGAGGCTCGGGTCGGCGAGGAGGCGTCGTTTGACCTCTTCGGTGAAGTACGGGAAGCGATCCTCGTTGGAGCGTTCGCGCGGTCGAAGAATCAGAGGCTCCCGGTCGGCAGCCTCGGCATCGCCAGAACTGAGCCAACCGAGTTCGACCATCTTGTTGAGCACGACCCTGCGACGTCGCAGGGCGGCGTCGGGGTGCCGGTAGGGATCGGTGTCCGATGGCGACTGAATGAGTCCGGCGAGGAGAGCAGCCTCACCCACGGTGAGGTCGGCGGGTGCTTTGCCGAAGTAGTGCGCCGTCGCCGTGCCGACACCGTAGGCGCCGTCGCCGAAGTAGACGGTGTTGAGGTAGCGCTCGAGGATCTGCTCTTTCGTGAGCCTTTCCTCGAGGCGCAACGCGAGGGCGGCTTCGGTGAGCTTGCGATCGAGCGTGACCTCGGGAGTGAGCACGACATTCTTGAGGTACTGCTGGGTGATGGTGGACGCTCCTTGCACGACACCACCAGCGTCGAGGTTCGCGACGATGGCACGAGCGAGAGCGTGAAGATCGACACCGGCGTGCTCCCAGTAGCGCTCATCTTCGATGGCGACCACCGCGTCGATGAGAGAGCGGGGGAGCTCGTCATAGGCGACGAGCGCCCGGTCCTCCTCCGCGTGCCACTGGGCGAGCACGGAGCCATCGGAGGCATAGACGACGGTCGTCAGGCCCCGTGTACCCAACCCGGGATCGTCGATAGGTTCCAGCCGGCACGACGCTGCGAGCAGCGCGAAGCCTGTAAGGACCAACAACCAGCGCTTCATAGCCATCCTTGATCGTCCCTCGGCCGCGACGGATCTGGGGACGATGCACCACGTGTGGGCCAGGGTACCGAGATGCCACACGAAGGCGTGGATTTGGTGCGAGGGAGTACGGGCCCGGGCCACTAACCTGCCCCTTCGAAGGAGGGCAGATGCTCGACGTGCTATTACGCGGGACGGATCGGGTGGTGACCGAGGAGGCGCTCGCGAGTCGCCTCGCAACGAAGCGGCCACTCAGAGTGAAACTCGGCCTTGATCCCACCGCTCCGGCGGTTACCCTCGGCTGGGCCGTGGTCTTGCGGAAGCTCCGCCAGTTCCAGGAATTCGGCCACACCGCCGTATTGATCGTCGGGGATTTCACCGCTCAGGTTGGCGATCCTTCCGGCAAGAGTGAAACTCGACGAAGGCTGTCGCCCGATGAGGTCAACGCGTACGCGCAACACGTGCTGGCAGGATTCCGGAAGATCCTGCTTCCGGAACCGTTGGAGATCCGCTACAACTCGGACTGGCTCGCAAAGCTCGACATGCAGGCGATTCTCGAACTCACCTCACAGGTGACGGTCGCACAGATGCTCGAGCGCGGGGACTTCGCCAAGCGGTACGCGACGAACCAACCGATCACGCTCATGGAGTTCGTATACCCGCTCCTGCAGGGCATGGACTCGGTTGCGGTCAATGCAGATATCGAACTCGGGGGATCGGACCAGCTATGGAACCTGATGATGGGGCGCGTGCTTCAGGAGCGCGCCGGCCAGGAACCGCAGATTCCCATGACGATGCCGTTACTCGTCGGGACGGACGGCGTCAACAAGATGTCCCAGTCACTCGGCAACTACATCGCTATCGACGATCCGCCCGCCGAGATGTTCGGCAAGATCATGAGCATTCCCGACGAACTGTTGGTCTCGTACTTCGAACTGTGCACGGACGTCTCGGAGGAAGATGTCGCCGATATCGCCAGGGGGCTGGCCGATGGCTCGTTGCATCCGGGCGAGACCAAGCGCCGACTCGGATCCGAGATCGTGAAGATCTACTGGGGAGACGAGGAGGCCCTGGCGGCGGAGGCAGCTTTCGATCAGGTGTTCAAGCGGCACGAGGCGCCGGAAGACATTCCCGAATTCCGGCTACCGGGAGACGACCCCGTCTACCTTCCCTCTCTCTTGCGGTCTGCCGGGCTCGTGGCTTCGGCGTCGGAGGCGAGACGGCTGGTCGATGGGGGAGCCGTCAAGGTCGACGGTGAGCGGATAGGCACCTTCGAGGTCTCCCACGCCGCGCTGCGCGGGAGGGTTCTCCAGGTCGGAAAGCGGCGTTTCGTCCGGTTGGTCGAGTGACCGCCGGGACGATGGCCGACGTTCAGGCTCGGCTTCGACAGATCGTCGATCCAGAATGCGACGTAACGGCCATCGTCCAGGTGGGAAGGGGCAGCGGATGCAGCGTATCCCGCTGTCGGGTCCATACCCGTGCCGGCGAGAAGGATGTTCACATCAAGATCTACGAGCGGGGGATGGACGACTACTCCCGTCTTGGCCCGGTCGACACGGCGAAGAAACAGTTTCTTGCACTCGTCGAACTCCCCCGCTTCGGCATTCGTGTGCCGCAGGTGATCGGCATGAAGGCGTCCGCGGGCGAAGCTGCCATCGTCGTCGAGACGGTTGGCGGCGGAGAATGGGCGCATTCCGCCCGACTCCGTGCGGCCGGGACGTTGTCGCGGCTGCATCAGATCCGCCCCGCGGATCTCTCGGAGGACTTGCAGGCGCTTGTGGGGCGTTCCTGTCCGAATAGGAACCGTGTCGCTCGGGGCGTCGCCGAGTATTGGGGGCAACTGAATCGACAGCATCCGGGTTGGCATCTCGAACGAGCCGATCTGGCTCGGAAGGCCGGGGGAGTGCTCGCATCCGAAGAGCCGGTTTGCTCGAGTCCCACACTCGTTCATGGGGATTTCTTTTCACGAAACCTGGTCACGGATGGTGATGTCGTGGTCATCGATTGGGACCTGCTGGCCCTCGGAGATCCGATGTGGGATCTGGGCCATCTGCTTTGCGCAGATCGGTGCGTGGCCGAAGACGAACGTCGCGAGGTCCTGGCGAGCTATGGCACCGGAGCTGCACAAGCTGGTCTGCGATGGCATGAGGCCGCATGGGCAGCCTTCTGGGATCTACGGGATCTGCTCGAACTCTCCTGAAGCGTCGACGGTGTTCACCGGGCCGGCCGCGACCAATCGGTGCCAACGCCAGATCTCTTCCATGCCCGCGCCGAAGTTCGGTGCCCGGCCGGTGTCGGTGAATGGACTCGACGGCCTCCTGGACGAGGAAGGCTTCGCCTTCCACCGGGACGATGATCGCGGGGGCGAGAGTGCGAGAATCGATGCTTCGTCGAGCAGTGAAGGTGCGATCCGGCGGTGGCATGTTGTTCCGGCGCGGCCGGATCGAGTCGTGAGCGTCGCAGGGACGGCCCGCGAAGCACCTGAGACACCTACGTCGCGGGCTGTGGCTCGAGTGCCGGCTCTTCGATCTCCCAGACTCCGGTCTCGAGGTAGTCGTTGATGGACCGTGCAGCCCTCCGGCCCGCTCCCATGGCAAGGATCACGGTTGCTCCGCCGGTCACGATGTCGCCGCCGGCAAAGACCCCGCGCTTGGTGGTCCGCCCAGTGGACTCGTCGACGACGACGGTTCCCCGGTGTGTCTGCTCGAGATCGGGGGCCGTCTTGAGCAAGAGCGGATTTGGGGCATTCCCGATCGCCATGATGACGATCTCGACGGGCATGTCGTACTCGCTGCCCTCGATCGGCACGGGTCGACGCCTGCCGCTCTCATCGGGTTCCCCCAACTCCATCTTCTGGACACGCATTCCGGTGACCCGGGCGTTCTCGTCGCCGTATATTTCGACCGGGGCCGACAAGAGGACGAAATCGACGCCTTCCTCCTTGGCATGTTCGACTTCTTCGAGGCGGGCCGGCATTTCCTCCTCGGACCGCCGGTAGATGATCGACGCCTTCCCGGCGCCGAGCCGCAGCGGCGTGCGCACGGCATCCATGGCGGTATTGCCTCCGCCGATCACCGCCACCGCTTTGCCGCGCACGTCGAGTACCGGAGTGTCCGCCTCCGGGAGGTACGCCTTCATCAAGTTGACGCGGGTGAGGTACTCGTTGGCGGAATAGACCCCGACGAGGTTCTCACCCGGGATGCCCATGAAGCGAGGGAGACCTGCACCCACGCCGACGAATATGGCGTCGTAGCCTTCTTCGTCGAGGAGGTCGTCGAGCGTGTCGATCATTCCGATGACCTCATCGGTGCGGAACTCGACTCCCATATCTTCGAGCTGCTGGATCTCGATACGAACGATCTCTTTCGGGAGACGGTATTCAGGGATTCCGTAGACGAGCACACCGCCGAGTTCGTGCAGGGCTTCAAATACCGTCACCTGGTGACCGGCTTGTATCAGGTCGGCTGCGCACGCGAGTCCCGCGGGTCCGCTGCCGACGATCGCGACACGCTTGCCGGATGGTTCAAAGGTGCGCTTCTCAGGCTGCGAGTGCTCGCGTTCATAGTCGGCGACAAAGCGCTCGAGTGCGCCGATCGCGATCGGACGACCCTTCCTGATGAGCACACATGCACCTTCGCACTGGATCTCTTGAGGGCACACACGGCCGCAGATGGCAGGGAGTGAGTTGTCCTCCTTGATGATCTTCGCGGCTTCCAGGAAGTGACCTTCGGCCATTTCTTCGAGGAAATCCTTGATACGGATGCTGACCGGACAGCCGTCTTCACATTTCGCCACGGGACAGAGCAGGCACCGGGAAGCTTCGAGCGTGGCGGCGGCCTCGTCGAGCCCCAGATTGACCTCTCCGAAGTTGGAGATACGCTGCAACGGATCCTGCGCGGGCATGTCGACCCTCGGCAACTGCATCCGTTCTTTCCGACTGATCATGTGATGTCTCCGCTCTGTGTCCTGCACTGGAATTCCTGGAGCTTCCGGTGTTCGAATTCGAGATAGGTCCGGTTGCGGAGCGTGAGGAGTTCGAAGTCCACCTGGTGCGCATCGAACTCGGGGCCATCGACGCAAGCGAACTTGGTCTCGCCGCCGACGCTCACGCGACAACCACCGCACATGCCGGTGCCGTCCACCATGATCGGGTTCAGACTCACCACCGTCTTGATGCCGTAAGGCCGGGTTACGTCTGCCACGGCTTTCATCATCGGAATCGGGCCGATGGCAAGAACGTGGTCGATCGTGCGCCCGGTGTCGAGGAGCTCTTGGAGCTTTTCGGTGACGAAACCGTGGAATCCGTAGCTGCCGTCGTCCGTGGTCGGGTAGACCTCATCACACACTTCGCCGAGTTCCTGTTCGAGAATGACGTACTCGCGGCTGCGACCACCGACGATGGCGAGGACGCTGTTGCCGGCCTCCTTGAGTGCGACGGCGGTAGGGTAGGCGATGGCGGTTCCCACGCCTCCACCGATGGACACCGCCGTTCCGAAGTTCTCGATGTGCGAGGGGACGCCGAGCGGACCTGCCACATCGGCGATCAGATCTCCCGATTCCAGCAGGTTGAGGGCCATGGTCGTCTTGCCGACTCCTTGTACGATCAGGGAGATCCAACCTTCTGTGACATCTGCGTCGCTGATGGTCAGGGGGATACGCTCGCCGTGTTCGTCCAGCCGTACGATGACGAACTGTCCTGGCAGGCGCTTCCGAGCGATACGGGGTGCCTCGATGTGGAAGCGCTTCACTTCGGGAGCGAGGAAATCGGCCTTGAGAATACGGAACATGCTGTCTCCTTGTCCCGCCATTCTTGTCCTTTCCGGAGCGATAGTGAAACCTGGCGGGATTCGGATTCGGGCTCGGATGGTCACGATGTACGCGTCCTGGCAGTTCTGGTTGCCCGGTTTGACAACCACCCGGAAACAGTTACAGTTCCACTCCCCGGGGGTTGTCCGCCGGGGTCGGTGCCCGCCGACATGAGTCGGTAGAGCGAATTGAAACCCCCAGGGGTTGGAACGCTGCCCAGACATTGTCTGAGCGCTCCGGGCTCCTTGACAACTAAACAGCGTGCCAAATAGTCAGTAATCCATCTCGGCGGTTCGCCGTTCGAGGTGGACGTACTCCAGCGCGTCTCGGGATGTCAAGCTCGAGGCGCATAGGAAACCTCTCTGACAGTGTGAAGGCGACCCTTCGGGGAAGCTTGAATCTGTACGTTGGAGAGTTTGATCCTGGCTCAGGACGAACGCTGGCGGCGCGCCTAATGCATGCAAGTCGAGCGACGCATATCGGATGGGTAACCAACTGGTATGACGGAGCGGCGAACGGGTGAGTAACACGTGAGCAACCTACCCCAAAGACTGGGATAGCCCGGGGAAACCCGGATTAATACCGGATACCCTCGCAGGGTCGCATGACCCAGCGAGGAAATGGTCCGCTACTTTGGGAGGGGCTCGCGGCCTATCAGCTTGTTGGTGAGGTAACGGCCCACCAAGGCAACGACGGGTAGCTGGTCTGAGAGGACGATCAGCCACACTGGGACTGAGACACGGCCCAGACTCCTACGGGAGGCAGCAGCAGGGAATCTTGTCCAATGGGCGAAAGCCTGAGACAGCGACGCCGCGTGAGGGATGAAGGCCTTCGGGTTGTAAACCTCTTTCAGGAGGGACGAAAAATGACGGTACCTCCAGAAGAAGCCCCGGCTAACTACGTGCCAGCAGCCGCGGTAATACGTAGGGGGCGAGCGTTGTCCGGATTTATTGGGCGTAAAGGGCTCGTAGGCGGCTCAGCAAGTCGATCGTGAAAACCCGGGGCTCAACTCCGGGACGCCGGTCGATACTGCTGTGGCTAGGGTCCGGTAGAGGAGAATGGAATTCCCGGTGTAGCGGTGAAATGCGCAGATATCGGGAGGAACACCAGTAGCGAAGGCGGTTCTCTGGGCCGGTACCGACGCTGAGGAGCGAAAGCGTGGGGAGCAAACAGGATTAGATACCCTGGTAGTCCACGCTGTAAACGTTGGGCACTGGGTGTGGCGGATTTATCAACGTCTGCTGTGCCGTAGCTAACGCGTTAAGTGCCCCGCCTGGGGAGTACGGCCGCAAGGCTAAAACTCAAAGGAATTGACGGGACCCCGCACAAGCGGCGGAGCATGCGGCTTAATTCGATGCAACCCGAAGAACCTTACCTGGGCTTGACATCATGGGAAAAACCATAGAGATATGGTGTGCGGAAGCGTCCATGACAGGTGGTGCATGGCTGTCGTCAGCTCGTGTCGTGAGATGTTGGGTTAAGTCCCGCAACGAGCGCAACCCCTGTCCTATGTTACCAGCACGTTATGGTGGGGACTCATGGGAGACTGCCGGGGATAACTCGGAGGAAGGTGGGGATGACGTCAAGTCCTCATGCCCCTTATGCCCAGGGCTGCACGCATGCTACAATGGTCGGTACAATGGGCTGCGAACCCGCGAGGGTGAGCGAATCCCCCAAAGCCGGCCTCAGTTCGGATTGGAGTCTGCAACTCGACTCCATGAAGTCGGAGTCGCTAGTAATCGTGGATCAGCAAAGCCGCGGTGAATGCGTTCTCGGGGTTTGTACACACCGCCCGTCACATCACGAAAGTCGGCAACACCCGAAGTCAGTGGCCCAACCCTTTTGGGAGGGAGCTGCCGAAGGTGGGGTTGGCGATTGGGATGAAGTCGTAACAAGGTAGCCGTACGGGAACGTGCGGCTGGATCACCTCCTTTCTAAGGAGCAAACCCGAGGCTTAGGCCTCGTAGCTCTTAGTTGATTTACTGAGTATTGTTCACCGAAGAGGCTTCGGTCTCAAACGTGGACATGGCACGCTGTTTAGTTGTGAGGGAGTTCGGTCTAAGGATCGTCTCTCTTGACGGCACCTTGAGAACTGCATAGCGAGCATGTATAACGTTTTGGATTCTATCTATCCAAGCTACTAAGGGTCTACGATGGATGCCTTGGCGCTAGGAGCCGATGAAGGACGCGGCAGGCTGCGAAAAGCCCCGGGGAGCTGTCAAGCGAGCTTCGATCCGGGGATGTCCGAATGGGGAAACCCGGCTGGGGTAATGCCCAGTCACTCCGGTCTGAATATATAGGACCGGCAGAGGGAACCGGGGGAATTGAAACATCTCAGTACCCCGAGGAACGGAAAGCAATAGCGACTTCCCGAGTAGCGGCGAGCGAAAGGGAATGAGCCTAAACCGGTGTGGTGGAATAGCCCGGTGGCGTTGCCACACCGAGGTCGTGGGACCTACCCGACGGGACACCGGAACCGTCAAGGAGTTACAAAATCGAACGGTAGCTGAACCTGTCTGGAACGACAGGCCGCAGAAGGTAACAGCCCTGTAAGCGAAGCCGTATCGATCTCCTGGTGGAGTTCCCAAGTAGCACGGGGGATATCCCGTGTGAATCTGCGAGGACCACCTCGTAAGGCTAAGTACTTCCTAGCGACCGATAGTGAACTAGTACCGTGAGGGAAAGGTGAAAAGCACCCCGGTGAGGGGAGTGAAAGAGAACCTGAAATCGTGGACCTACAAGCAGTGGGAGGGGATCTTTGATCCCTGACCGCCTGCCTTTTGAAGAATGAGCCGGCGAGTCAGCAGTACGTGGCAAGGTTAAGGCGTGTGCCGAAGCCGCAGCGAAAGCGAGTCTGAATAGGGCGTCGAGTCGCGTGCTCTGGACCCGAATCCGAGTGATCTATCCATGGGCAGGGTGAAGCGAGGGTAAGACCTCGTGGAGGCCCGAACCCACCAAGGTTGAAAACTTGGGGGATGACCTGTGGATAGGGGTGAAAGGCCAAGCAAACTCGGTGATAGCTGGTTCTCCCCGAAATAGCTTTAGGGCTAGCGTTGTATGTTTCGCCATGGGGGTAGAGCACTGATTGGGCTAGGGGGCCAACAAGCTTACTGACCCCAGTCAAACTCCGAATCTCATGGCTTTAGAATACAGCAGTCAGACTGCGGGGGATGAGCTTCGTAGTCGAAAGGGAAACAGCCCAGACCGCCAGCTAAGGCCCCTAAATCCGAACTTAGTGGGAAACGATGTGGAGTCGCCCAAACAGCCAGGAGGTTGGCTTAGAAGCAGCCATCCTTGAAAGAGTGCGTAACAGCTCACTGGTCGAGTGATTCTGCGCGGAAAATGTAACGGGGCTCAAGTTCGGTGCCGAAGCTGCGGGATTCTGTCATGAGCTCGACCTGTACCTCTAGGGGTGCGGGTCCAGGCGACAGGATCGGTAGGGGAGCGTCGAGCAGCCCTCGAAGCGGCGGCGTGAGCCAGCCGTGGAGGCTGCCCGAGTGCGAATGCCGGCATGAGTAGCGAAAGAGGAGTGAGAATCTCCTCCGCCGAATGTCCAAGGGTTCCTGGGGAAGGTTCGTCCGCCCAGGGTTAGTCGGGACCTAAGGTGAGGCCGAAAGGCGTAATCGATGGAGAACGGGTTGATATTCCCGTACCGCCTCGCGTGCGATCCGGCCGAATCCAGTGTGCTAAGGAAAGCCCTTCGGGGCCTACCGAACCTGCTGGTAGTAGGCGAACAATGGGGTGACGCGGAAGGGTAAGCGGACCCGGGCGTTGGTTGACCCGGGGTAAGTGTGTAGGGAGAGGTCCAGGCAAATCCGGATCTCGTGATTCCCGAGGCACGATGCCGAGCCGATTCAGGCGAAGCCGCTGAACGCCCAAGCCGCCAAGAAAAACCTCTAGTGAGTGCGCAGGCGCCCGTACCCCAAACCGACACAGGTGGACAGGTAGAGAATACCAAGGCGAGCGAGAGAACCCTGGTTAAGGAACTCGGCAAATTGGCCCCGTAACTTCGGGAGAAGGGGCGCCCCGGTAAGGTGTAGGACTCGCGTCCGAAGCCTGAGGGGGCCGCAGAAACCAGGCCCAAGCGACTGTTTACTAAAAACACAGGAGCGTGCTAAGTCGCAAGACGACGTATACGCTCTGACGCCTGCCCGGTGCCGGAAGGTCAAGCGGAGGGGTTAGCCGTAAGGCGAAGCTCTGAAGTCAAGCCCCGGTAAACGGCGGCCGTAACTATAACGGTCCTAAGGTAGAAGCACTCTTCGTGCAAGAGTGTCTGCCCTCCGCGGTGGCGACATCGCGGGTTGCAGCTGGCTATATGCTGGAAACCCCGTGTATCCGACAGTACTCATTCGTGTCATACCCTCTCGGTAGGGTGAGACACGGAAAGTGAAAATCTGATCGGTGCGGACAATCAGCAGGAAAGGCCAGGAATTGAGCAGTGGGTCGTCGGCTTTGTCGACGGCGAGGGCTGAGTTCGATCTGCAGAGATCGAGCGCAGCCGACACGAAAACCATCGAGTGAACGTCATGCGCTTCTTCGGGAAGCGTACGGGCGGATCTCTTGGAACGTGTCGTGCCGTTCTTCGAAGAGCACCCACTGAGAACCGCCAAGCGAGCAGACTTTCGGAAGTTCGCGTTGCGCGGTCTCGATTCCTGGAATCCTCAGAGGCCATACGCCAGCCAACTCGGCATCGACTGCCGAGTCGAAGATATGGTCCTATCCCCATGGCGACATGGGGGCACAATAGAGCGAAATTCCTTGTCGGGTAAGTTCCGACCTGCACGAATGGCGTAACGACTTGGGCACTGTCTCAACCAGGGACTCGGCGAAATTGCATTGTGAGTAAAGATGCTCACTACCCGCGACAGGACGGAAAGACCCCGGAACCTTTACTGCAACTTGGCATTGGAGTCTGGTATACGATGTGTAGGATAGGTGGGAGACTTGGAAGCGTCGGCGTCAGCCGGCGTGGAGTCAACCTTGAAATACCACCCTTCGTATAGCGGGCTTCTAACCTCGATCCGTTATCCGGATCAGGGACAGTGCCTGGTGGGCAGTTTCACTGGGGCGGTGGCCTCCTAAAGAGTAACGGAGGCGCCCAAAGGTTCCCTCAGCCTGGTCGGCAATCAGGCGTTGAGTGTAAAGGCACAAGGGAGCTTGACTGTGAGACCTACAAGTCGAGCAGGGACGAAAGTCGGGCTTAATGATCCCATGGTGGCATGTGGAAGCGCCATGGCTCATCGGCTAAAAGGTACTCCGGGGATAACAGGCTTATCGCGCCCAAGAGTCCATATCGACGGCGCGGTTTGGCACCTCGATGTCGGCTCGTCGCATCCTGGGGCTGGAGCAGGTCCCAAGGGTCGGGCTGTTCGCCCGTTAAAGCGGCACGCGAGCTGGGTTTAGAACGTCGTGAGACAGTTCGGTCCCTATCCGTCGTGGGCGTAGGAGATTTGCGGGGATCTGTCCCTAGTACGAGAGGACCGGGATGGACGTACCTCTGGTGTGCCAGTTGTCCTGCCAAGGGCACGGCTGGTTGGCTAAGTACGGAAGGGATAAGCGCTGAAGGCATCTAAGTGCGAAGCCCACCTCAAGATGAGATCTCCCACCGAAAGGGTAAGGCCCCTGGTAGACGACCAGGTTGATAGGCCGGATGTGTAAGCACAGTGATGTGTTGAGCTGACCGGTACTAATCGGCCGAGGGCTTGGATTTGAATCCAACTCTGCATACATGCTCGCTATGGAGTGCTCGGGGTGCCGAGCGCTCACCGGGTTTCCGGTGGTGATAGCGGCGGGGAACCACCCGTTCCCATTCCGAACACGGAAGTTAAGCCCGCCTGCGCCGATGGTACTTGGGGTTCACACCCCTGGGAGAGTAGGTCGCCGCCGGATACATATGTGACAGATGGGCCGCCTCGTTGGCGGCCCATCTTGTTGGAGGAGCTACGCATGCCCAGCGATGGACGGAATAGAGACCGAACCAGAAAGTGGCGGGACGGCGACGGTCCGCGGCCCGGTCGGGGAGGACGGGACACGGAGCGACGCATCGTCACCGGCAAGGGCACGACACTCCCCAAGTGGTTACGTGAGGAGATCACGCGGGTGACCCGAAAGGACCGCCTGGAAGAGACCCTGTACCTTCTCGAGGCAGGCACGGACGCGTTCGCCGGCGGGCAGTTCCGCAAAGCACGTTCTCTGCTGCTCAAGACGAAGCAGTTGTCTCCGCGAGCCTCCGCCGTTCGGGAATTGCTCGGACTCAGCTCCTATCGCAGCGGGCTCTGGAAAGAGGCGTTGACGGAACTGAGAACCTACCGTCGTCTCACCGGAGACACCGTGCACATGCCGGTGGAGATGGACGTGCTCCGTGCGCTCGACCGTGACGAGGACGTTCGGCGTGTGTGGGAAGAGCTCATGGAACTCGGCGGAAGACCGGAGGTGGTCAAGGAAGGTCGTGTGGTGTTCGCCTCCTTTCTGATCGACCATGGCGATGCTCGTGCCGCATGGGAGATCGCCAACCCGAAGCGCCTCTCCCAGAATCCTTTCGAGGATGACCTGCGCCAGTGGTTCGTGGCTGCTCGCGCCGCTTCACTCCTCAAGGACCGTGAGACCGCTCTCAAGCTTGCGAAGGCCATCGAGAAGCACGATCCGGCGATGCCCGGGTTGGATGACCTGCGAGCTGCGATACGAAACATCGACGCCTAGACTCAAGCGCAGGGCGTCGGCTGCCGATGCCCACTGTTGTGTCAGGGAAACAGATGCTGCAAAGAGGTTTTCTCGTCATCGCGGGAGTGGTTCTGCTGACGGCGCTTCCTTTTGGGAGTCGTGTCGCTGCCGTCTCCTTCGACGACCCGAACGTTTTCGGGTACGGCGAGGGTTGGAGCCCTCCGGCCGAACTCCGTGTCGGATCCAGTGGGCATGGTGTGGTCCAGCTCCAGCGGCGCCTCGGTGAGATCGGATTCCGACCGGGTCCGATCGACGGGCGGTATGGTGAGGCTCTGAGCGCGGCCGTGGTTGCCTTCCAGAAAGCTCATGGTCTCCCTCGTGATGGCATCTTTCGCTCAGCGGACTGGGAGCTTCTCGATGAGCCCATCAGCGTCGGAGACGCGGCGGCGCCGGATCGTGTGGAAATCGACTTGGGACGTCAGGTGCTGTTCCTCATCGAGAACCAGACGGTGGCGAGCATCCTGCCGATCTCATCGGGGAGTGGAGGCACGTATCGCGGACAAGGCGGGGGACTCTCGAAAGCCCGCACTCCCGAAGGGGCATTCTCCTTCTACCGTCATGTCGACGGGTGGAGGATTTCGTATCTCGGCGGGCTCTATGAGCCGTACTACTTTCGGGGAGGGTACGCGGTTCACGGGTCTGGGAGCGTTCCCGCCTACCCGGCCTCTCATGGATGCGTGCGCGTCCGGATTCCGGACATGAACTATCTCCTCGGACGGTTGCGACTCGGAATGCCGGTCTACGTGTATGGTGACACGTCGAGCAGAAGTGACGTGGTCACCCCTCTGCAGATGCCCGTGATCGAGCGTGTCGAGTTCAGCCTTCCCGCTCGGCTAGCCATCGCCTGATCCCGGCAGCCTGCATCGGCCAGTTGGTCTTTTCGGCATACGAGGCGATCGCCTCCTCCGAATGACCGAAGGCGCGATACTTGTCCGCCGTCCACACCCTGAGGCGCTCGCCCGCCGCTTCGTTTGACATCCCGGAGAATGTCGACATCACCTCCACCCATTCGCGCAGGCGTTCTTCGGCTTCGATCATCGTGGTCTCGACGTCGTAGCGTGGACCGAAGTGGGCAAACCCGAGGAAGCTCGGACGACGATCCAGCATTCTTCCCATTTGTGCAATCTGCTCGTCCGGATCGAAATCCGGCGGCGGTGTCACAGGCTGAACGAAGTGCCCGTGCGGATAGCAGAGGCCGAGGGCGTCCCCGACGAACATGCCACCCGTGTCCGAATCCTGATAGACGACATGGTGTTTCGCGTGCCCCGGCGTGTACATGACGTCGAGGTACCTTCCGTTGCCCAGGGAGATTCGGTCTCCCTCGTCCAGAATCATGAGGCGTTCGGGATCCACCGGTTCCATGGGACCCCATTGGGACGTGAGCCACTCTTCTCCGAATACGTGAATGGCCGAGGCCCACAGACGCTCCGGATTCACGAGATGTCTGGCACCCCGAGTGTGGACCCCCACCTTTGCATCGGGATATCGCTTCGCCATCTGCCCGGCACCGCCTGCATGATCCAGATGGATGTGCGTGACGACGAATGCCGCCAAATCATCCACGCCCAGTTCGTCGAGAGCCTCGATCAGATGTCCGAGTGTTGCAGAGGGCCCAACTTCGATGAGTACCCGTTCGGGCGTATCGAAGAGGTAGCAGGCGAGACGCTCCGGTCGGCCTTCCATCCAGGCGTCGATCGCGTAAAGGTGGTCACCTATTTCAACGGCACGTACGTCATTCATGGGGACACTCTACGTCGTTTGCCGGGCGGACATGTCACACCCCTGTCCTACGGTAACCATCACCTCCCGCCTTCCCCGGAAAGGCACTGTCATGGATCTCAACCTCGCAGTTCTCTGCGGACACCTGGCTGCTCCCCCCGAAGTCCGCACCTTTGATTCAGGGACACGTCTGGTCCGGTATCTCCTCACGGTTCGGAGTGAGCGGCCCCGGCGACGTGTCGACGTCCTGCCGATCACGCTGTGGGATCCGCCGGAAGAGTTGGTCGAAGACGCCCCATCGGCAGGCTCATGTCTGTGGGTGGTCGGATCGATCCAACGGCGATTCTGGGATGGACAGGAGGGTCGGCGAAGCCGTCTCGAGATCGTTGCCGAGCAGGTGACTGTCCGCCCAGAGGAGACGGCGCTTGCTCCGTGAGCGCGGTCGCAACCACTGCCGGCTGTCGGCGGGCCTGGAGACACCCGGCGCGGGCCCATGGTCGCTGCGGGGTCGACGCTCCGGTTACGCTCAGGGCCTCATGACTCGAATCGCCGCTGCAGCAGTCTCGACACACGCGGCCGGCGCCGCCGAACGGATCGCGGATCAAGGTGGCAACGCCGTCGATGCGGCGATCGCTGCATCGATCGCCGGCATGATCTCGGAACCTGGCATCGTTGCGTTGGGAGGCGGTGGTTTTCTCACCATCTGGCCTTCTGACGGGTCTCCCTGCACCGTCGACGGCTACGCGAGCATGCCCGGAAAAGGGAGGGATCCCTCCCGGTTCGGGAGTGGCATGTTCGATGCGTGGATGGCGTACGGTGGCGGCATGACCACCACCGTGGGGCATGGATCGGTGGCCGTTCCAGGCGCACTTGCAGCTTGTCAAGTTGCATCCACTCGTTTCGGGGAGCTTCCCTGGAGGCTCCTGATCGAACCGTCGGTGGATCTCGCCGAGCGCGGGTTCCCTCTCTCCGTTGCGTCGTCGCGTTATCTGGAACACTGCCATGACACCATCTTCGGCTGGCACGAACCGAGCTACGGCGCGCTTCACGATGAGAACGGCAGGGTGTTGCAGGTGGGTGAGACGGTGCATGTCGACGGCCTTGCGGAAAGTTTGCGCTTGATCGCGGAGTTCGGTGCCGACGTCTTCTACACAGGGTCCCTCGCACAGAAGATCGTTGCCGACATAGAGGCCGGCGGTGGGCTCTTGACGCAAGAAGATCTTGCAGGATACGAAGCGATCGTTCGAGATCCCCTTCGCCTGGAGGTCTCCGGATGGGATATCGCTTCGAATCCACCGCCCGCGGTCGGGGGCGTGGCCCTGGCGGCGATGATCGCTCTGATGGATCGGGAGCCTGTCGGCGGATGGACGAAGGAGGCACTCGACCGCCTCGTCAAGGTCCAGCGCTCGGTCTTGGCGTATCGCCGGGAGCATCTCGACGAGGCAGAGGACCTGGCGGTCGAAGCCGAGATTCTGTTGAAGATGATCGATGCAAATGGACCGGCCTGGCTGGACGCGTCTCCGTCGACCATCCACACATCGGTCGTCGACGAACGTGGGCTTGCATGCGCCGCAACGTTCTCCGCCGGCTATGGCTCGGGAGTCATGGCCCCTGGCACGGGGATATGGTTGAACAACTCCCTCGGTGAGATCGAACTCAATCCTCGAGGTCTTCACGCGCTGGTACCGGGAGAGCGTCTCCTCTCGAACATGGCTCCGACGGTTGCCAGAGACGAATCAGATTCGGTGGTGGCCATCGGATCGCCGGGCGCCGAACGCATCACCACGGCCATCCTTCAGGCATTCCTCAACATTGCCCATCTGGGTATGAGTCTTCAGGATGCCGTGGCACATCCGAGGATTCACGTTGAGTTCGTGGATGGGCAGGCCCGGGTCGCCTACGAGCCGGGGCCTGCAGTCGAAGGTCTGGGGTATCCAACGAGGCCCTTCGAGCGTGAGGACATGTTCTTCGGGGGTGTTGGCGCCGTTGCCCTCCATGCCGACGGCACGATGGAGGCGGGAATCGACCCGCGTCGGTCGGGAGCCGCAGTCCTGACCTGAGAGTCGCCGTTCACGTATACGCGGGTGAAACTCCACGACTGTGTTTCCGCAGGTCCGGTGCTCTTGACACGAGCGGTACGGTGAGATCGTCTTCCTCATCCACCCACTCATTCTCTGGAGGTGCACAATGCGATGGTTCTGGACCGACGATCTGGCGGCTGCTCTCACAGCTCACGATCATCTCGGTTCGGAACAGATCGCCCGGTGGATCGAACGTCCGGTGGCCCACGCGGCAGCCGACGACGCTACCGCGCTCGAAGTCGCTCTCGGCCTTCTGGAGGCATCGGAGCAGGACTCGGCTGCATAGAATCCGGAGCCGTTGTGGGGAGCACACACCCCCTCGGCGGTCGGATCCCTCGTGCTCGACACGGCCGTTCTTGCTCGCGGTCACCGCGCGAAATGCTGGTTGCCGGTCTGTCGGAGACTCAGGAGGTACCATCCGTCACGTGACGAAACGTACGAATCGCTGTTCGTGGTGCGGGGGAGAGCTGCCCAAACGCAAGGGCCCTGGAAGGCCAAGGCGCTACTGCAAGCAGAGCTGCCGCCAGCAGGCCCACATCGCTCGCAAGCTGGCGAATGCGCACGGTCTCGGTGCAGACGACGTTCTGGTATCGCGCGGCGACCTCGAGGAGCTTCAGGGACTTCTGTACGGTCTCGAGACGGCGCTGGAGGATGTTGCAGGCGATCTGGATGGAGCCGGAGCGGATGGCGCCGCCTATCGGGAGGCCTTCGAATGGCTGCGTACCGCGGCGGAACCGCTCGCCGCGTTCTGGATGGAACCCAAGGCTGCTCACAGCGGTTCGAAGGTCGCTCCTCGCGCCGATTCGACGACGTAGCAGTGTCCTTGGAGGCCTGTCGCCTCATGGAATTCGTCTTCCACGGCGCGGATGAATCGTTCGGCCGACTCTCGCGTAACGAGGGCAACGGCAGCGCCGGCGTAGCCGCCTCCTGTGAGGCGAGCGCCAAAACATCCGGGTGTGGTCTGAGCAGCCTCCACTATCGCGTCGAGCGGTCTGCTGGAGACTCCGAACAAATCGCGCAATGAGGCGTGGCTCTCGTTCATGAGACAACCGAATTCTCCGAGCGAACCTCGACGTAGTGCTTCTGCGGCGGCGAGTGTGCGTTCGTTCTCCGTTACGACGTGCTTGGCGCACTCGTACAGAGGTTCCTCCAAATCGCCTCTGTGCTCGGCGAGCTGGTCGATTGTGACGTCTCGTAATGCGGTCACGCCAAGCTTTGCCGCGGCGATTTCACACTGAGATCTCCGTCGGTTGTAACCGGCCTCGATCAGGTTCCTCCGGGTTCCGGTGTCCATCACGACGATCGCGGCCTGGGGTGGGATCAGGACATGGACACCCTTGAACGAGAGGCAGTCGATGAGCATTGCATGGCCTTTGTGGGCGCCCGTCACGATGAGTGGGTCCATGATGCCGCTGCGGACTCCAACCCATTCATTCTCAGAGATCTGCTGGAGCTGTGCGAACGAACCGGGATCCCAGCCGAGGTCCGAGACGTTGGCAAAGACGACTTCGATGGCGATGCCAAGCGCTGCCGAAGATGACAGGCCGGCGGCCATCGCGATATCGCTCGCGATGACCCCTTCCCAGCCGTGCAGACGATTGCCGGCCCTTTCCATGGCCCATGCGACACCTTTGGCGTATTCCGCCCAACCCTCGCCGCGTGTCAACTCGTCGAGGTCGAGCCGTGCATCATCGACAAAGGCTTCGGAGCGGAGGATGACCTTTCGGTCGGAACGGGGTCGAAACGCTATCCAAACGGCCTTCTCGATGGCCACGGGGAGCACGAACCCGTTGTTGTAGTCCGTGTGCTCACCAATCAGGTTGACGCGTCCTGGAGAGCGCACGAGCCCTGTTGGCTTGGCGTCATACTTGGTGGCAAAGAGCATCGTTGCACGGTCGCGTCCAGGCACTGTGTCACCTCCAGCCGATCGGTGCCGTCCCGTAGGTCATGGGAGCTCCGGCCCAGATCGGTGCATCGTGAGGACACTAGCTGTACTTCGTAATTCCGAAAAAGGCACCACCGCCGGGGGAGTCGGCGGTGGGCACGGCAGATTGGCGTCTGCTCAGGCGTCGGCTTCGGCGGTCTGTTCCTGGATCTTGCGGTGCACGTCTTCCATGTCGATCTCCCCGGCCTGAGTAATCAGGTCCCTGAGCATGGGCTCGGGAAGGGCTCCCGCCTGAGAGAAGAGGATGACCTTCTCACGAAAGACCATGAGGGTCGGGATCGAGCGGATGCTGAAGTAGCCGGCCAGTTCTCTCTGTGCCTCGGTGTCGACCTTGCCGAACACGATGTCCGGGTACTGTTCCGACATCTTTTCGAATACGGGTCCAAACATCTTGCAGGGTCCGCACCAGTCGGCCCAGAAGTCGACGAGAACCATATCGTTGTTCGTGATGGTGTCTTCAAAGTTGTCTTTGGTCAGTGTGACGGTTGCCATTATCTCTCCACGGGTACGATGACGAGTATACCCCTAGGGGGTACATTCTAGCCTTCCTCGAATCAACGCCGGAATTGCTCCATTCATTCCCGCCGGCTCGCGAACCACCATGAACCTCACGGCACGTACCTCGCGGGCTCCGCAAGACCTTCTGTCGGCCTCTCGCTCCGTCGGTGCCACGTGGGGGAGAAGGAAGCCATGCGCGCGATGCACCCGGCCACGGACCAAAGCAGCAACGCCACTCGACAGAGCCTGGCAACCCACAGGCGTCTGCCGGGCCCAGATCCGTCGACCATTCCGTCACGTGACGTTTCTAAGCCCGAAGTCAGGTGCCGTGGGAAGAGGGCGCGAAAGGCCGTGTGCGTTTTGCCACCGGCGAAGGATTCGGTTGGGCGGGCCTCACGTCATGCCGCATCGCGAAGTTGCAGGAATCCGCTGCGTGCGAAGGTGTCGTACGGGCGCGGACTGCGGAGGGTTCGGCCCATGAGGGAGGTACGGACCCCGTCGGGCGGGAAACCCACGTACGGGCTGGATCGCGGCGGGGTCGGCAGTGCTTGGGGTTCGAGCCGAGGACGTGTGGAAAAGCACAAGGCGCCCATAATCTCCGTTATGTCAAGTAATGATGGCTTTATGTCAAGTAGTGACGGCTTTATGTCAAGTAGTGACGGTTTGGTCCTTTCGTCCGAGGACATGGGCCCTGCAGCCGCACGTGCTCTCCCTCGATCTCGCCCGCGCGCTCTCCCACTGCCGGCATTCGTGCGTGCGGCGGAAGCGCACACCGCCGTGCGATGGTGCCTTCGGGCGACCGTCGGTCTCGGCCGGGTATGGAGAGCGTCGCGTCGGCCCGTGACGATCCCGCGGTCGCTCTGCAGAGCGAGAAAGGGACGAGCGACCCGTGAGCAGACGGAGACGTGTTCGTCGGCAGCCGAATCGGTGACCACAAAGGTGCCGAGCATCGAGCACACCGAGCGGCCGACCTGCTTGACGACCCGGGTGGATCGGCCACGGGAGGTCACGCCGGAGGCCCGGTCTCAGGGTGCTGGTGGAGCCCAAGGCGCGAGCTCCCTTAGAATCCCCTTCCACAAGGCGTCCCATGGAAGGCTCCGCTGGTGTTCGACGATCCGATAGTGCAGTTGGGTGGCATCATCGTCCTTGCCTTTGCCATCACGTGGCTCGGAGAACGCATCCGCGTGCCCGTGATTCTCCCGCTGCTGCTGACGGGATTCCTCATCGGTCCCGCCTTCGGACTGATCGATCCGGATGCCCTGATCGGAGACCTGCTCACACCGGCGGTCTCGATAGCGGTCGGCCTCATCCTTTTCGAAGGAGGCCTCAGCCTCCGCATGAGGGAGATGGCCGGCCAACAACGGGTGCTGTGGCTGCTGGTGACCGTCGGCGTACTCATCACCTGGGCGATCGGAGCGGCGACCGCCCTCGCCTTCACCGACCTCAAGCCCGGTCTCGCAGTGCTGCTCGGATCGATTCTGGTCGTGTCCGGGCCGACCGTCGTGGGGCCTCTCCTGACCCACGTTCGGCCGCGGCGCTCGGTCGGTTCGATCCTGAAGTGGGAGAGCATCTTCATCGACCCGATCGGGGCACTGGTCGCCGTGGTGGCGTTCGAGGTGTTTCTCGTCGGCAGAGTTGCCGCGACGCCAGGCGAAGTGATCAGTCAGGTCGCCCAGTTCGTGTTTGCCGGAGTTGCCGTCGGTGGGCTCATCGCCCTCGGTGCGATTCCCGCGCTCCGGCGTCACTGGGTACCGGAGCATCTTCTGTCGCTGTTCGGTGTGAGCGTCGCTCTCCTGGCGTTCATCGTGGCGGATTCCTTGGCTCCCGAGTCCGGCCTGCTGGCCACGACCGTGCTCGGTCTGGTCCTCGCCAACCACAAGACGATCCGTACCGAACAGATGGTCCAGTTCTCCGAGGTGCTGAGGGTGCTGCTCATCGGGGTGCTGTTCATCATCCTGAGTGCCCGGCTCTCGATCGAACAGCTCCAGGTCGACCTGACGGCGGCCGTCGCGCTCGTGCTTGCTCTGGTGCTCGTTGCCCGACCCGTTGCGGTGGCGGTCGCAACCTGGCGATCGCGCTTCTCGTGGAAGGAGCGGGTACTTCTCGCCGGGGTGGCTCCTCGCGGTATCGTGGCTGCTTCGATCGCATCCGTCTTTGCACTGGAACTCCAACGCGAGGGCATTCCCGGCGGTGACGAGCTCACGCCGCTCGTTTTTGCGGTGATTGTCGCCACGGTCACGATCTACGGCATTGGCATGGGCCCTCTCGCCCGCAAACTCGGATTGGCGGATCGGCACCAAGAGGGTGCGTTGATCCTGGGTGCCGGACCGGTGGAACGCGCAATTGCCGACGCCTTGGCGGATTCGGGTGTGGAGGTCGTGCTCGCCACAACCAACCGTGACGACCACGTGGACGCGGCGATGGCAGGCCGGCGGACCTACTACGGCAATATTCTTGCCCGCGATGTGGATCTCGATCTCGATCTGTCAGGTATCGGACGTCTCCTGGCGCTGACGCCCAACGACGATGTCAACACCCTCGCGGCGGGCCGTTACGCGGCCACCTTCGGCGGTGCCGAGACCTACCAGTTGGTGCCTCGGCGCCGGGACACGGGGATCGACCCGACCTCCGCATCGGACTTGGGCGGTCGCCTGCTCTTCGGACCCGACTGGGATTACAACGCGTTGCTTCATCTCCTCGAGAACGGAGGGGAGATCCGGTGCACGAAGCTTGGTGACGGTGCCGCCGGCCCGGGCACGACCCTGCCGAGTGACCGGGCTGTCGCAGTGCTCTTTGTGGTCAAACCCAACGGGAAGGTACTCGTCGTCGAAAACGGCAATCCTCGGCCGCTACGTGATGCTGCGCCGGGCGACACCGTCATCTCACTCGTGTCGGCCGAGTCCGACGTCGAAGCCTGAAGGGCCGAACCGTTCCCGGCTCTCGGACCGGCGACGTCGCGCGACAGCAAACCCGAACGGCTCGTTCCGAAGGCGGTGAATGCATCGGGGGACCTGCATCACTGCCCCACTCCCCCGCTGGTCGCCCTCAGGCCTGCTCGGAGCCCACGGGCACGCGTCACATGCGGGGACCCCCACGCACAGTGGCCGATCAACGCACCGGCGTCACTCGACAGACCCCTGGCGGCGGTTCGTGACCGACTCGGGCGGATCCATACCGATGACGGCCCGAGGCCGATAGGGTTTCTCGAGGGCAGCGATCTCCTCGTCGTCGAGTTCGATCTCCAGAGCTGCGACAGCGTCGTCTATGTGGGAAACCCTGGTGGCACCGATGATGGGTGCAGTGACCGCAGGACGCGAGAGAAGCCATGCGAGAGCGATTTGTGCAGGAGGCACATTCCGCCTGTCGGCCACCTCCCGTACCGCCTCGACGATTTCGCGATCGGATGAGCTGTTGTACCAGAGCTTGTCGAGGCCATCGGTGGCAGCCCTCGAAGTCGCGGGTTCCGTTTCAGGGCGTCGGGTCCTGGCGAGGAACCCTCTTGCCAGCGGAGACCACGGGATTACTCCCAGACCTTCTTCCTCGCACAGCGGCAGCATCTCCCTCTCTTCCTCCCGATACATGAGGTTGTAGTGGTCCTGCATAGAGATGAACCTGGCCCAACCTCGGCGCTCGGACAGCGTCAGGGCACGCATCAGCCGATATGCAGGCATCGAACTTGCGCCGATGTAGCGCACCTTGCCCTGATGAACGAGATGATCGAGAGCGGCCAGAGTCTCCTCGAGAGGAGTGTGGGGATCGAACCTGTGGATCTGGTACAGGTCGATCGTATCCACGCCCAGGCGCCGGAGGCTTGCCTCACAGGCCTGCACGATGTGCTTACGGGACAGTCCCCCCATGTTCGGCCTGTCCGACATCGGGAAGAACACCTTCGTGGCAATGACGACCTCATCGAGCAGAGCGAACTCACGGACCCACCGGCCCGTCACTTCCTCGCCGACTCCGAGCGAGTACATGTCGGCGGTGTCGAAGAAGTTGATACCCAGTTCGACGGCACGTTGAAAGAACGGCTTGGAAGCCTCTGCATCGAGCACCCACGGACGCCATGACGGGGTCCCATAACTCATGCAACCCAGAGCGATGCGGGAGACTTCAAGACCGGATGAGCCGAGTTTCGTGTACTGCATGCCGTCGAGCGTACACGCTGTGGGAAACCTGCGTTGCGAGTGTCCGACCTCGTGGCGTCGCGTGTTTCCGTGGTGAGGGAGGGGTGCCCGGACGATGGATGCTCCCCCATCGAGCAGACAGGAATGGGAGGGGTGGCCGGGCAATCGATGAGGTTCACCGGGCGCGGCACTAGCCTTCCTGCGATGGACATCCAGTTCCTCGGCGCGACAGGCACCGTCACCGGTTCCAAGTATCTCGTCACGACGGAAAGTAGGCGGGTCCTCGTCGACTGTGGTCTCTTCCAGGGCTACAAGAATCTGCGGGAACGTAACTGGGCTCCCCTGCCCCTGGATCCGGCATCGCTCGACGCGGTCGTGCTCACGCACGCTCACCTCGATCACAGCGGGTACCTCCCCCTTCTGATCAAACACGGGTTCTCCGGGCCCGTATTCGCCACACCGGCGACCATCGATCTCGCTGCGATCCTCCTTCCGGACAGCGGGCACATCCAAGAGGAAGATGCCGAGTACGCCAACAAGAAGAAGTTCTCGAAACACGAACCCGCACTTCCCCTCTACACCGAAGCCGACGCGCTCGCAGCACTCGGCAGCTTCCAGCCGGTCGACTTCGACACACCGCACCGTGTTGACGGGGACCTTTCGTTCAGCTTCCTTCCGGACGGCCACATCCTTGGAGCATCGATCGTCCGGATCGAGTCTGGTGAGACGACCTTGACGTTCAGCGGAGATCTCGGCAGGCCGAACGATCCGGTCATGTCCGCCCCACGAACGGGACTGGACACCGACTTCCTGGTCTGCGAATCAACGTATGGCAACCGGATCCACGAGCACGAGGATGCAGCATCGCGCCTCGAGACGATCATCAACGGCACGGCCGCACGCAAAGGCGTCGTCCTCATTCCCTCGTTCGCGGTCGGACGTGCACAGGCCGTGCTCTATGCCATCTACACCCTGATGGAAGCGGACAGGATCCCGAGGATACCCGTGTATCTCAACAGTCCCATGGCCGTCAAGACCACCGATCTCTATCTCAAGTACCCGCAGGACCACCGCCTCACCGTCGACCAACTCCAAGGCTTGGAACGTGATGTACACCTGGTCCGGTCCGTGGACGAGTCGAAGGAGCTGAACCACCTGGAGGGTCCAGGCGTGATCGTCTCCGCCTCGGGCATGCTCACCGGCGGGCGGGTCCTTCACCACCTCAGATTCATCGCTCCCGACGAGCGAAACACACTCGTGTTCGTCGGGTATCAAGCCGGCGGAACCCGTGGACGCAGGATTCTCGATGGCGAGAAGAAGGTGAAGATTCACGGTGAATGGATCCCCGTCCGCTGTCATATCGAACGCATCGGCGGCCTGTCGGCTCACGCCGATGCAGACGAGATCATGCAGTGGCTTCAGAGCTTCGAACGTCCGCCGAAGCGGACCTTCATCACCCACGGTGAGCCCGACGCTGCAGAGGCGCTGCGAGTGCGCATCCGATCTGAGCTCGGGTGGGACGTTCGGGTGCCGCTTCTCGACGAACAGGACGAGCTGGTCGAGTTCCCGGAATCGTGACGTTCAGCCGAACCGGGACAGCACGATTCCGGCTGCGGTTCTCCCCGATCCGATCGCGGTGCTCATCCCTCCCCCACCGACCCAGGCTCCGGCCAGGAAGACGTTGGGGATCGGCATCTTGGGGGAAACTTTCCTCAGTAGGTTGTCAACCGTCTGCTCACGGCCATAGATGGAGCCGTGCGTTGCCAACCCATAGCGATGGTTGGTCAGCGGCGTCGCCACCTCCATCACCTCGACGGAGTCGCGCAGGCCGGGGATGAGGCGTTCGGCACGCGTGAGCAGAAGCTCACCGGCTGCACCCTTCAACGCCCGGTATCGAGGATTCCGCCGGTATCCGTCCAAGTCTCCGCCGGTACCCCAGGTGTCCGCATACTCCCACGGTGCCAACGTCAGAATTGCCAGGACACTCTTGCCGGCCGGTGCACAGCCGGGATCGATGTGCGTGTAGTCCGCGATCACCATGGATGCCTTTGAGAAATCTCCGGAGATCGCGGCCTTGTAGTCGGCGTCGGTATCGAAGGTATCTGCAACGAAGACCTCATGGGCCTTCCACCCCTCGGCACCGATGTCTCGATCGAGTCCAAGGTACAAGACAAGCGTGGACAAAGAGGGCACATCGGCGCGCCGACGTTGCACATACTCGTCTGGAAGCGCATCCGTGCCGAGGAAACGCATCGTGTCGACGGGACTGGCGTTCGAGATGACGATATCCGCATCCACGGTAAGCCCGCGCTCGGTGGTTACGGCGACGGCGGTACCGTCTCGCACCGTGATTCCGTTCACCGTCTGGCGGTAGAGGACCTTCCCCGCGTGCCGGGTGACGACATCTTCGAAGGCTCGGCTCAGTGCTTGGCTTCCCCCGGCCGGGTAGTAGCCACCACCGACGTGGTAGCTGATCCACGCCAGGGCAAACAGTCCGGCACTCACCCGGCTCGGTGGCAAACCGAGATAGCCCCACAGGGTGGACAGGATCGTCGCGAGCCTCGCGTCACCGATGTGGCCTCCGACGAGTTCAGACCACGTTTGGGAGAACGCGGTTGTCATGGCCGGATAGCGCTCGAGCATCTCGAAGGGAGCCGGCCGCTCCCCATGCCGACGGTCGAGCGTGTAGCGGCCGACGTCGTGGGAGACCTGCCTGAGCGCCTCGACCAGACTTCGGATTCCCTCACGCTCGAGAGGGAACAGAGACTCGAGCTGCGCCCGATACTCGGCCAGATCGGCCGGCACGACGATGTCGACATCTGGGTACCGCGCCCGGTAGAGAGGATCGAGTCTCGTCATCGCAAGATCGATTCCGAGTTCCTCCAGGATCGGGTGCAGCCATCCTCCGGGACCGGCGCCGTCCAGCGCATGCAGAGCCACATCGAAGCGGAAGTCGCCTCGCTTGAATTCGTGGGCATAGCCGCCGGGCACCGAGTGGTGTTCGAGCACGGTCACATCGAGGCCTGCTCGTGCCAGGTGCGCTGCGGCACTCAGTCCCCCGAGCCCTGCTCCGATCACGACAGCCTTCACGCACAGCAGCCTAACCGGCCGTGTCGCGCCGGACCCACCATCCGGGCCCTCGACGTGATCTTCAACCGATCGCGAACGCTCCATAGCCCACGACACGATCCTTGTCGCCGGCAGTGTCTCCTGAGTTCCGAAGGTCGAGGAGGCGGACGGGCAGGTGGTGGCGTTTGGCGAACAGCAGCACGCCTTGAATCCCGCGAAGCCCGCAAGCGGAGTCTCGAGCGAGTGCGCTCGCCTGCCTGTTCACGATCCGAGACGCCGTTGCCGAATCCACACGTCGGGCATCTTCGTAACGAAGATAGTGGGATAGATCGGAGCTGATGACGATCAACGTCTCCGGTCCTCCCTGGAGCGCTTCGAGCGCGGCGGCGACCAGGGCCGGATCGGCGTCGCCAACGACCAGCGGGATCAGGTCGAACTCGTCGAGCACGACCTGGAGGAACGGAAGTTGAACCTCGATCGAATGCTCTCTGGCGTGTGCGGCAGGAACGACGGGGAACTGCATGGGCAGAGGATCGACCAGTGGGATGTCTCCGAGCGGAGTTCGGAAACTCTCCACACCGGGGAGGGCCAGGCCTTCGAACCAGATGAAGTGGGACGGTCCGATCACTACGACCCTGTGGATGAGATCCCGGTCGAGCGCAGCGTACGCTGTGGCGGCAACGGGGCCCGAGTAGACATACCCGGCATGAGGGGTGATGATGGCCTTCGGGTGATCGATCATGTCGGCCTCGGCCGTGGCGAGGAATCCTTCGATCATGCTGCGAAGGCGGTTGGGGTCTCGCGGATAGAACGTACCGGCAACGGCGGGTGGACGCACCCTCATGAGTCAAGCCTACCGCGCCGGATCGACTTCTGACGCCTGTGTGGGGACCCCAGGAGTCGGATTCGGAGAGGGGCGCCGTCCGGCGTGTGTCCCTCTGGGAGCACCCTGACTTCGCTCCAGGTGGTTCTCGTGTTCTCACGTTCTCGATACCGGGCACAGGAGCGATCGTGGACTCTTCGACAACGCTCCACGGCATCGGTCGGACACGAGGAACAGAGGTCGGCTCGAGTCCGGCAGCCGATTCGCTTTCCATGCGTGTCTCCTGCCGGAGGCTGCCCACATGGCCTTCGACCGTTGCGCCCCGTGGTCCTCGGTCGGCCAGAACTTTCGAGACCATCTGCGGCCGGTCCGCTCGGCCGGGAGACCACGCGGACGGCTCGTTCTCGGTCCTGTGAGGCTCCTGCAACGTCTCGTGGTGGGCGTCGCAAGCCGACTACCGGTGCTCGCTGTCGGTCTCCACGAGGGCATCCGTTGCGGAGGTTCTTTCCACGCCGTCGCCACCCTGTCGGGTCGGCGGATGCTTCTGCCACATGAGTTTGTCCATGAAGCCCCATGACGTCCGGTGGAGGGTCGATGGACCCCATACCTGAAGCGCTGCTCGATGGGCCGGACTCGGATAGCCCTTGTTTCGCTCAAAGCGATACCACGGCAGGTTGCCGGCCAGGGCTCGCATGAGTCTGTCCCGGGTCACCTTGGCGAGAATCGAAGCGGCCGCGATCGAAAGCGAGGTCCGATCTCCGTGAACGATCGTGCGGCTGTTGCCCCGGGCCACGAAGTCCCACGGCCCGTCCACGAGCATACGGTCGGGCGGACACGTCAGACCTTCGATTGCCCTGGAAGCAGCGAGACGCTGGGCCTGTGACATGCCAAGACGATCACACTCGACGGGGGTCGCATGCCCGACCGCCCAGTCGTCGCACCACTGCACGATCCGATCGAACAGGGCCTCACGTTCAGGTTCGTTGAGGAGTTTGGAGTCTCGGATCCTGTAGACGCGCCGTTGTTTCGGGACTACGGCCACGGCGACCGTCAGAGGACCTGCCCACGCTCCACGGCCGACCTCGTCGATGCCTGCGACGACGAGATCACCCGAGTTCCAATACTCCTTCTCGACTCCCAGATTCGGGGGGGCATTCCTGATGGATGGACGAAGTCGTGCCGCTGCCACCGGGCGAGCCTACTTGACGGGCTCCTCAGTTCACGCTCGGATCGACGGGAAAGTTCGCGAACAGGGCGATGTCTCCACGTTGGCGTCGCAACACCCTGGACCAAAGTCCGGGAGCATCGGACGTAAAGAGGTCCCGATCTTCCGGCTCGAGCACGAACCAGGCGGCCTCGGTGATCTCACTCTCGAGCTGACCGGGTCCCCACCCCGAGTAGCCGGCGAAGACTCGCACTGCCTCGATGCCGGGGATCTGCGTCGGGCTGAGACTCAGGTCGATGAGACCGATGTCACAACAGATCGGCGTCCACAGATCCGAATCTACGCTCCCTTTTCCGAGACCGATGGCCGCTTCGGTATCGACCGGTCCTCCGAAGCCGACGAAGGGTTGCGAGAGCAAGTGGCTCCATTCCGGGAGGTGATCGGCTGCGGCAACGTCCGAGGGTCGATTGAGTACCAGGCCGACAGCTCCTTCGTCTCCGTGGTTGCACAGGAGCACAACCGTGCGCGCAAAGTTGGGGTCGAGAATCGTTGGAGTGGCGACGAGGAGTTTCCCTGCCTTCAGCATGGTCCCATGTTCGCAGAAAACCCCGAACCCAGGGCTCGTAGGGGTCGTCACGACCTCTACGAGCCCTGGGTTCAAAGAAGGGGGGCCGGTTTCGGCGTCGGGGTGCGGCGCAGAAGGCCACGAAGCCTGCCTGTCGACGCACTAGTTTGGAGGGCGTGAAGATCCGCAGGGCAGACAAACGGGACCTGGTGTCCGTGGCGCAGATAGCGAGTGTCTCATGGCGCACGACGTACGGGGACCTTCTGGATGCCGACACGATCGAGCGATGGCTGGCGGCGGCATACTCGCCTTCGGCCCTGCAACAGCGGTGGCAGGACCATCCGATCTTCCTGGTCGAGATCGATCGACACCCTGTGG
Source organism: Actinomycetota bacterium (assembly GCA_013152275.1). Lineage (NCBI taxonomy): Bacteria > Bacillati > Actinomycetota > Actinomycetota bacterium. The sequence goes on from JAADGS010000023.1 coordinate 44,410, forward strand.
CATTCGCCGACGTCTATATCGAACGGAACATCATCGTGGTGGCGGCGATGTGTACCCACCCGGAGTATCGCAGACACGGTGCGGCAACATCGCTCCTCGAAAAGGTTCGATCTCTCGCACCTTCCCTTCCGGTCACCGTCGATCTGATCCTCGGGAACCGATCTGGAGAAGGTTTCGTCGAGAACCTGGGTTTCAGCCCGGGCGAGACGATCGAGGTTCATCTCTATGGGGAGCCGTTCTTGGAGAGGCGTTGGTGGATAGAGTCGGTTCTGATGAGGTCATCATGAATACGCTGCCGAAGGTGCTGTTGCATGACCATCTGGATGGTGGCCTTCGAATCGACACGATCCTCGACCTTGCGGAGGCACAAGGGTATCCGTCACTCCCCGAGACCGATGAGCGGGCTCTGGCCGCGTGGTTCTACCAGGGCGGATCGGGTTCTCTGGCCAGGTACCTCGAATCTTTCCGGCACACGATCGGTGTCATGCAGACCGCAGAGGCTCTGCAGCGCGTGAGTTACGAGGCAGTTCTCGATACTGCAGCAGACGGAGTGGTGTATGCAGAGTTCCGGTTTGCCCCGACCAACCACACAGAACTCGGCCTCACTCCCGAGCAGGTCGTCGAAGCCACCCTTGCCGGTCTCCGGCAGGGATCGATCGAGACCGGGATGTTCTTCGGCCTGATTCTGGATGCGATGCGTGAGCGTGACGACTCTCCTCTCGTGGCCAGACTTGCATCGGCCTATGCACATCTGGGCGTTGTCGGCTTCGATCTGGCCGGTCCCGAACTCGACGCTCCGGCCGACCGTCACCTCGTGGCGACCAGGATGATCCGGGGCGCCAACATGGGCCTGACCATCCACGCGGGAGAAGTGGACGGTCCTCACAGCATTTGGACGGCTCTGCAACGCTGTGGGGCGCACCGTGTCGGTCACGGTGTGCACATCATCGATGACTGCAAGCTCGACGGCACCGAGATCGTCGAACTGGGATCTCTCGCGACGTATGTGCGTGACTTTCGAGTTCCTCTGGAAGTCTGCCCCACGTCCAACCTGCACACCGGCGGCTGGTGTGCAGCCAACCACCCGGTAGGGGCGCTCTACAGGGCGGGGTTCACGATCACCCTCAACACCGACAATCGGTTGATGAGCAGGACCTCTCTGTCCAGCGAGTTCCGCCTGGTCGTCGAGCATCACGGGTTCGGCATGTCGGACCTACTGCAGGTGACCGAAAACGCGATGATGGCCGCATTTGCCCCGCTTCCTCTCAAGCACAGCATTCTCGGGGAGCGAATCCGCAGTGCCTACATCTGAACCTGCGACTCCACCCACGACGCGATGTCATCCAGGACTTGCTCCTGCTCTGGTTCGTTGTGGCACTCGTGCCGCAGTCCTTCGTACAGGATGCGTTTCGCATGGGGCTCCAAGAGCGCACTCGCGGAGGGGGGAACGAGCGAGTCTTCGGATCCTTGAATCGTCAAGGTCGGGACCGAGATGTTCGTCAAGCGTCCGATTGTGGTGACTTGCGCCTGCAACGCCTCCGCTGCGAGCCGCAGGGTGGCCTTTGTCAGGACGAGCGGATCCGCGAAGTACGCCTCTCCGACCGCCGGGTCTCGTGACAGTTGATCGCCGGTGATGCCGGTTGCCACCGCGAGCGTGGGCAGCAGCGGACCGAGGATCTTCGGAAGTACGTGCAGCATCGGTTTCAGATTGTCTTGGAGGCCGGGTGCGCTCGCGATGAGGGCATCAGGCTGCGGACGCCCCGACGTGGCATACGAGATGGCGATCAGTCCTCCGAGGGAGTGTCCGTAGAGCACGACGGGAACTCCGATGGATCTCGTTTCCACGAGTCTGTCCTCGACATCATCCAGATAGTCGCTCCATCGTCCGACGTAGCCTCTGCGCCCGCCGGACAGGCCGTGTCCTCGCAGATCGAAGGCGGTCACGTCGATACCCCGTTTGTTGAGAAACCGGGCCACGTGGTCGTATCGTCCGCTGTGCTCACCAAGTCCGTGAATGATGAGCATCGCCGCCTTCGGGCCTTGGGCCGGCCAGCGCCGAACCGCGATCATCGTTCCGTCTCTCGCTGCCTTCTCTTCCATGATCTACTCCTCCGTGAACCAACTGACGTTCAGATGACGTGCGGCAAGGGCGTCGTCGGGCCGGCGCACGGGCGTCAGAAGGGGAGCATCCTCGACGGCAGCGGCATCGGTGTAGGCCTTCTCGGCGATCGTGTTCATCGCGTCGGCCATCGCTTCCAGGGTCTCTCTCGACTGCGTCTCGGTGGGCTCGAACATCAGCGCCTCGTGAACGATCAGCGGGAAGTACATCGTCGGTGCATGGAAGCCTTCGTCGAGGAGGGCCTTGACGATGTCCATGGTGTGTACGCCCGTTTCGGTCTTGATCCGATCTGCGGACGCCACGAACTCGTGCATGCACGGCGCGGGGTACGGAATCTCGAAACGATCGCTCAGGAGGGAAGCGAGGTATCTGGCGTTGAGCACGGACCGCTCGGCGACACGCCGGAGCCCCGATCCGCCGAGCGCGCGCATGTAGGCGACGGCGCGTAGCACCACGCCGAAGTTGCCATGTCGGCCATGCACCCTGCCGATCGAACGCGCCGGCATTCCCCACCGGAGGAGGCCTTCGTCGTCACGTACCGGCAGCGGTCCCGGCAGGAAGGGAGCGAGCTTCCTGGAAACCGCCAGGGGGCCGGATCCCGGTCCACCACCTCCATGAGGAGTTCCGAACGTCTTGTGGAGGTTGGAGTGGACGATGTCGAACCCCATGTCACCCGGTCTGGACACACCGAGGATCGCATTCAGGTTGGCTCCGTCGTAGTAGAGGAGGCCTCCCACATCATGGACCGCATCGGCGATATCGAGTATGTCCATTTCGAACAGCCCAAGCGTGTTCGGGTTGGTCAGCATCAACCCTGCGACCTCGTCGTTCAGGAGCGTACGGAGCGCATCGAGGTCGACCATCCCGCGACCATCGGATGGCACTTCTTTGACCGCGTAGCCGCTCAGCGCCGCCGAGGCCGGGTTCGTGCCGTGGGCGGAGTCAGGGACCAGTATGACACTGCGCGGATTCCCGTTGGCAGAGTGGTAGGCCCGGGTGATCATCATTCCCGTGAGCTCTCCTGCGGCTCCGGCTGGAGGCTGGAACGTCGCCCGGAACATGCCGGTGAGTTCACACAGGATACGCTCGGCTTCCACCAGCACCTCCATGGCGCCCTGCGCCGCGTACGGCGGCGTGTCCGGGTGAAGCGTCTGAAACTCCGGGAGATCGGCAACCCAGTCGGCGATCTTGGGGTTGTACTTCATCGTGCAGGATCCGAGAGGATACGCACCCAGGTCGACGGCGAAGTTCCGGTGCGCCAGGCGGCTGAAGTGCATCACGAGGTCGTGCTCAGACACCTCCGGCAACCGGACGACGTTCTCGCGTCCCTCTTCGAGATTCAGCGCAGTCTTCGGCACGTCGAGTGGAGGGAGAGACCACGCCCTCCTTTCGGGACTCGAGAATTCGACGAGTGTCGGTTCGGTCGTGCCGCCCAGCAGCGGCAGGGATGATGCGCGTCCTGCGGGTTCAGCCATGTGCGATCACCTCCTTCATGGCATCCACATAGCCGTCGAGCTCATCTTTGGTCCTCCGTTCGGTGACGGCTATCAGTAGTCCACCGGGGAGATCGGGATAGTCCTTGGAAAGCGCGATCCCTGCCAGGTAGCCACGATCGGCCATCGCCTCTATCACGATCTCGGGCTCCATGGGGAGAAGGACGGCGAACTCGCGCACGAACGATGCCTCGTTGGCCCGCCGGACACCAGGAATCTGCTCGAGACGTTTTGCGAGGTAGTGCGCCTTCTGTGCCGACCGCTCTCCGACCTCGACGAGGCCATCCGGACCGAGCCATCCGAGTTGCACGGCGGCGGCGACCGCGTTGAGCGCCTCATTCGAACAGATGTTGGAAGATGCCTTTGCTCTTCGAATATCCTGTTCCCTGGCTCGTAGCGTCATCACGTAGGCGGTTGCCCCATCACGATCCACGGTTCGACCGATGATCCGACCTGGCATGCGCCGTACGTGCTTGGCCGTGATCGAGAAGAGTCCAAGCCCCGGCCCTCCGAATGAGAGAGGGTTCCCGAGTGCTTGGCCTTCGCCTACGGCGATGTCCACTCCTGCCGAGCCGGGGCTTCGGAGGACGCCGAGCGTCATGGGGTCGTAGGAGACGATTGCAAGGGCATCATGCTGTCGTGCCGTGGCCACTGCAGCGTCATAGTCTTCGATCACGCCGAGGTAGTTCGGCTGGGCCCACAGGACGGCAGCGGGTTGTGGGCCGGCCTCCGTCGCCCAGACGGTTCTTCCACCGACGAGCGGATGTTCGACTACCTGGAGGTTCCTGGCCGTCGCCAAGGTTTGGATCGTTTCACGAATCCGTGGACCCAGTCCCGACGAAACCCAGACCACAGAGCGCCGGGTCGCCAGCACGGCCGCACTCACCGCTTCCCCGGCGGCCGTCGCTCCGTCATACATCGAGGCATTCGTGATGTCCATCTCCGTGATACCGCACACCATCGACTGGTATTCGTAGAGGACCTGGAGCATGCCTTGGGATACTTCTGCCTGGTAGGGCGTGTAGGCGGTGGCGAATTCGGGACGAGAAGTGAGCGCCTTCACGGTCGGCGAAACATAGTGGTCGTAGTAGCCGCCACCGGCGAAGCAGATGAGATCGGAGTGATTCGACCCGGCCCAGGCGGCGAACAGGGCCTGCAATTCCGGTTCGGAGACACCGTCGCCGATTGTTGGGGAACGGTCGACGAGCACGCTGATCGGCAGATGTCCAAAGAGATCGTCGATGTCACGAAGCCCGAGATGCTCGAGCATCATCGTGATGTCCTGTTGCGTGTGAGGGGTGAAATCCATGGACTATCGCTTTCCGATGAACGGCAGCTTCGACTGGTGGGCGGAGACCCATTCTCCGCGGATCTGCACTTCGATGGGCGCATCGGGCTCCGGCGGCGGGGTGAGATACCCGAGGCCTATCCCCCGGCCGAGCACCGGACTGAAATTGCCACTTGTGACCGTCCCGGAAGAAGCTCCTGCACGCATCGGGTATCCGTGTCGAGCGATCTGTCGGCCGTCCATCACGAACGCAACTCGACACTTGGTCAGGCCCTGTTCCACTTGCCGCCGCAGGGCGGCCTTGCCGACGAATTCGTGCTCCCACGCAACGACCCAGCGCAGCCCCGCCTCCAGAGGGGTGATCGTCTCGTCGAGATCCTGTCCCCAGAGGGGGTAACCCATCTCCAGTCTCAAGGTGTCACGCGCACCGAGTCCACACGGCGTGGCACCGGCATCCAACAATGCGCCGAACATGGCGACGCCGGCCTCTCGCGTGATCGCGATCTCGCCACCGCGTTCGCCCGTGTAACCGGTTCCGGCGATCTGGACCGGTGTGCCACGGAAATCCCCTGTGGTGACCCGGAAGCGCTCCGGAACGAGGCCGAAGACCGCGTTGAAGACCCAGGGCGAGTCGGGTCCTTGAAGCGCGACCATGGCTGTGTCGTCGCGTATCGATTCGATGGTCACCCCCGAGGGTGCTGCGGCGTGAAACCTCGCTCGGATCCCATCATCGTTCGCGCCGTTGGGAATGACCCAGTAGCGCTCGTCTGACCAGCGCCACACGATGATGTCATCGAGGACACCACCCTCTTCATTGAGAGACATCGTGTACTGTGCGGCACCGGGCTCGACGTCGGCGATGTCGTTGCAGAGGAGGCTGCGGAGCAGTTCGGTGCTTCCGCTTCCCTCGACGAGGAACCTGCCGAGGTGCGAGACGTCGAACACGCCGGCCGTTTCTCGAACGGCCTGGTGTTCGCTCAGCACACTCTCGTACCGAACGGGCATCTCCCAGCCCGCGAAATCGACAAACCTGGCGCCGAGTCGGACATGTTCGGTGTGCAACGGGGAACGTGGCATCAGAGCGACTCCTTCCGGCTCGTCATCGTGCGACTCAGCTTAGACATCGCCGGTGGAACCTGATCGTCGCCGATTCAACCGGCCGAGACGTCTTCGACGACGTTCACGTCCGGCGGGCCGGGGATGCGCGTCGGTGTCGCCAGTCCTTCGAGCTGGTCGGGCTCGTCCAGACCGTATTTCACGAGGAGGTGCAGGTAGTCCCGCTGGTAGAAGATCTTGCAGGTCACGTCGGGGTACAGATTCCTCAGCCGGCGAACTTTGCGGTTCTTTCGGGTCACGAGCCGCTGGTTCATCGTGGTGATCTCGATGAACACGTCTTCGTCGGGGAGGTAGAAATCGGGGGCAAAGAAACCGGTTGCGATGCCATCCTCGTCCCATGAGATGGCGAAGGCTCGCGGTTCGTACTCCCAGTCGATCCCGTAGAAGTCGAGAAGTCGTGCGAACTGCCGCTCGCTGTTGTGGGCAAACGCAACCTGGTCGGCGCGCCCGTTCTCGAACGTAGCGTCTTCGTTCAGACGCCCACCTCCGTAGCCTCGGCGTCTTCCTCTTTCTCGGCCCACAGAGCATGAATCTCGCCTTCCAGCTCCTTCTGAACGGGGCCAACGGCGATGCCGAACACTCCCTGGCCACGTCGGAACACGTCGACGACTTCCTGTGAACTGTGGGCTGCGTAGATCGTCTGTCCGTCCGAGAGCAACGTGACGTCGGCGAGAGGACGATCGGACTGTAACTGGACACGGAGAATCCCGATCGCCTGGCGGATCTTCTTGAGGCTCATGCCTGCGTCGAGGAGACGCTTGACCACCTTGAGCTGTACGACGTCGCCGAATGCGTACAGGCGCTGGGACCCGGAGCCCCGAGCGGCCTTCAGTGAAGGCTGCAACAGACCGGTGCGGGCCCAATAGTCGAGTTGTCGGTAGGTGATACCGACGAGATGGCATACTTGCGGTGCTCTGAATCCCTGTTCGCCCACGGTGTCGCTCCTCGGTAGCAGGTTACACGCTCGTAATTCGGATGCTCAAGTTACCGGCGAGACAGGTGAGTTGTCAACAACCTCTGTGGATAACTCGGTCGGACCGTGGCTCGTGTTGCCCCGCACTCCCCCGCGCCGGCTCGTGTTGTCTGTAGAGGGCGGCAGGGCAGCCTTGCGAAGTCGAGGGGGCCTACCTTGCGCACGCATCCACGAGACGTTCGAGCTGACCGGGAACGCCGACTCCGACGAGGACGTCTCCGGGCATGAGGACGAGATCCGGGTCGGGGTTGAAGAGGAGTTCGCCGGTTTCGGCATGCTCCACGGCCAGGACCATCGCGCCGGAACGTTCCCGAATGGCCGCATCCTTCAGGCTCCTGCCGGCAATCCCACAGCCGTCGTGCACCGGTACACGCTGGACGCGATACTCGACGGGGCCCTGGCTGGCGATGAGATCGATGAAATCGGCAAGTTCGGGTTGGATGACAAGGGACGCCAGCCGCCGGGCCCCGACACTCTGGGGCGAAACCGCCCGGTCGGCTCCGGCGAGGAGCAGCTTGTGTTCGGCTTCCATGTCCGAGGCCCGAGCAACGACTATGAGGTCGGAGTGCAGAGCTCTTGCGGACAGGACGATGACCAGGTTGTCGGAATCGGAGTTCACCGCGGCGACGAGGGCCCTGGCCTTTCGGACGCCGACGAGCTCGAGTGTCTCATCGTGTGTGGCATCACCTTCAACGACCAGAGCGCCGGCCTCGCGAGCGCGATCGGCAGCCGATCGTTCACGTTCGATGACTGCGCACGGGACCTTGCGTTCCTGGTGAATCTCCCACACACCCTTGCCGACACGCCCCCAGCCGCAGATGATCGTGTGACCCGTCAGACGTCCGGTTTTCTGCTCCATTTGCGCTCGCCTCCGTTCCGAGATGCTCTCGACCGCCATTTCCAGGACGGCAGTCGCGGTGAAGAACAACGTCCCGACGCCCACGATGATCAAAGCTATCGTGAGGACACGTCCTGTCTCCGAGAGCGGCACCACTTCCCTGAATCCGACCGTAGAGATCGTGATCACGACCATGTACAGTGCCTCGAGAAAACCTGCGTGCTCCAGGATGACGAATCCAAGCGTTCCCAGCACGACCACGGCGACGAGCACGGCCGCCCCGATGCGGATCCTGCCGGTGCTTGTCATCCCCCCGGTGGCCCTTCCGGTGGGGCAAAATCCTCAGGTGTGACTTCATCGAGGAACTCCCTGAATTTCTCGATCTCGGACTCCTCGTCCTCGTCACGAATCTCGATGCCGGCATCGTCGATGACCTCCGCCGAGGCGAAGATCGGCGCGCCTGTTCTCGCCGCCAGGGCAATGGCGTCAGATGGTCGCGCCGAGACGTGCACCTCTTTCCCCTCCTGATCGAAGACGAGGTCGGCGTAGAACACGGCGTCACGCAGTTCGGTGACCTCGACCCTCGCCACGGTTCCACCGAGAGCGTCGGCGACCAACTTCAGCAGATCGTGGGTCAGTGGGCGCTGGGGTACCAGGCCTTCTACGGCATAGGCGATGGCGGTCGCTTCGACTGCACCAATCCATATGGGCAGGAACCGTGTACCGGCCGTCTCGCGCAGAAGTACCACCGGCTGGTTCGTCGGCAGTTGGAGGCGCACTCCGATCAGCTCCACGGGGATACGGTCGCTCACAGACTCAGCCTATCACCGCCCAAACGCGTACTCTGCCAGCAAGCCGGGCTCGTCCTTGAACCGGGCGAGATCCAATACCGCCCAGATCGAGCGTAGGTTGCGGTAGTACCCTTCCCAGTCGAGGCCGTAGCCGAGCAGGAACTCGTCTCCCACCTCGAATCCTCGATATTCGACGGGGACATCGACGATGCGGCGCGGCACCTTGTCCAACAACGCAACGGTCCTCAAGCTCGCCACGTCTCTCGTGGAGAGCAGCCGTCGTAGAAATGTCAGAGAGAGCCCGGTATCGACGATGTCCTCGACGATGAGCACATCCCGATGTTCCAGCGAAGTCTCCGTGTCCATGGAAACACGAGCCCGTCCTCCTTCGGCGAAACGGTTCAGCAGAAGAAAGTCGATCTCGCAATCACCGGTGATTGCGCGTGAGAGGTCGCTGAGAAAGGGAAGAGACCCCGCAAGAACACCTACCAGGACGGGGACGGTGTGGGCATAGTCGGCACTGATGAGTCGACCGAGCGTTGCGATGCGGCTCTCGAGAGCCTGCTTGGTGATGACTTCGACGACCGGCTCAGCCATTGCTCCACAACCATGACCAGTAACGTCCCACCCATCCAAGTGCATCTCTCAGGGTCGGAAGATGAGAAGAGTCGGCGCCGACGAGCGCGGCCTCCCCGGCACGTTCATCGCCGATGGTGGCGGTGACCACCGGGATCACGCCTTGGAAGCCGGTGCGCAGGGTGACGGTTTCCTCCTTTGCGGCGAACGTCTTCACGGTGGAGTCGGCAGCCATGTCCTGCACGTCCGCGGAGGACCGCCGCTGTGCGTAGGTGACTCCCTTCATGATCACTTCGATCACTCCGAATTCCGTCGCACCGTAGTCGAGCAGCGCCGCCGCATCGGCGAAGCTGTCCGTCGATCCCATGACGACCGCGTAGAGTCGGCGGCCCGAGTTCTCTGCTGCTGCGACGAGGACGAGGCCGGCTTTGCCCGTGTAGCCCGTCTTGACGCCGATGGCACCTGCGTAGCTGCCAAGGAGCTGATTCGTGTTGTGGACGATTCGTTCGGTTCCATCCGGTGCATCCGGAAGTCTCGCCGTCTGCGTACGGACCAAGGTTGCGAAGAGAGGGTTCTTCATGGCGACCCTCGCCATCGTCAGGAGGTCGCGGGCGCTGGTGAAGTGTCCGGGTGCATCCAGCCCGTGCGGATTGACGAAGTGAGTGTTCTCGAGTCCCAAAGAGCGAGCTTTTCCGTTCATCAAGGCCACGAAATCGTCCACGCTGCCACCAACACCTTCGGCCACCGCCACGGCGGCATCGTTGGCCGAACGAACCAGCATCGCGGTGAGAAGGTCTCTGAGCGTCCACGTCTCCCCCTCGACGAGACCGGCTTCGGCTTCTCCGATCCCTGCGGCGCGAGCACTGATCCGGATGGGATCATCGAGGTTGCCTTGCTCGAGAGCAACGAGTGCCGTCATGATCTTCGTCGTCGAGGCCATTGCTCGCCGTTCGTCGGCATTGTGCTCTGCAAGGACACGATCGAAGGTGTCATCGTAGAGAATCCACGCCTCTGCGGTCACATCTGGGGGAGCCCCGGAAAAGGCACCGTGGACCGGCAGGGGCGGCACGTCGCGTATGGCGCCGGCCGCCGGGGTGGCAGTGGCGACCATGGCGACGATGGACAGGAGAACGAGTGTGATCCGGCGCATCTAAGACCTCGGAGCCTGTTCCCGTGTTTGCGCCGTCTCGATGACGGACACCGGAGTACCGGGTCGTGGGTGGGGAGAACCGGAAACGTCGAGGCTCGTTCGGTGCATGATCTGTGGCTTCGGCTCTTACTCTGCTGCCATGAGTGCGCGCAGTTGCTCCGAGAGAGCGGCGCTTCGCATCTTTGCGATTGCGTCTGCGCAGGCGGCGAGCGTCTCGGCGGCTCGTTGTCGTGCCTCCGGGTTCCTGGCGCGTAGCAGTGCAGCCGTGAGGGCCTCCAACAGTTCGGCATCCCGCTCGCTGGAGATGCGGACGGAGCGCAGGTGACGGCCCTCGAGGCCGTAGGCGAGCAACCTCTGCGCCTGGGTGGCGACGGCTACCTCTTCGGCCGAATAGCGCTCGGGTGTTCCCTCCTCCGGTCTCACCACACGGTTGTCGATCAGATCGCTCAATTGCCGAGAAGACAGTCCGGTCAGTCGCCGAAGCTCGTTGCGATCGACTTCTTGGCCGGCGGGCTGGAAGAGCTGTTCCGGTGGTGGGCCGGCAGGTGCGGGAACCGGCATCTCTTCTCCGCGTTCCCACATCGTCAACTTCGACTTGATCACTTTCAGAGGAAGGAAGTGATCTCGCTGTTGTTGGAGGATGTAGCGGAGCCGGGCCACGTCTTCGTCAGAGAAGGACCGATAGCCCGAAGCGCTGCGACTCGGATTGATCAGGCCTCGACCTTCCAGAAACCGTACTTTCGATACGGTCAGGTCCGGAAACTCATCCTTGAGGAGGGTGATCACCTCGCCGATCGACAACCCTTCACTCATTGCCTTTGGCCACCACGAGATGAAACTTCCCGACGATCACCTCGTCCCCCGTCTTGAGCGTTGCCCTATCGACACGCTCTCCGTTTACATAGGTACCGTTGGTTGAGCCGGAATCTTCGACGATGAGGTTGGTACGGTCGAGAATCAACCGACAGTGGTGGCGAGAAACCGTGATGTCATCGAGGAAGATGGCAGAGTCCGGATGTCGGCCGACGGTGGTCGTCCCCTCCTGGAGAACCCATCCCATGCCTGCCCTCGGGCCACGTTTGACGAGAAGAATATGGTCCCCGGAAAGCGTTGCTTCCGCTGCCTCCGGGACCAGCGCGGCCATCTCGGGTACGAAGGTCATCGTCGGTTCGTGCTCGATGGAGATCCCACAGACGGGACATTGAGCCGCGTCGTTGGGAATCTCGGCATGACAACTGGGACAGTGCATTACCCGTATCGTAGCCGCCGATCACTGCACGCTGTGCAATGCGTGAGGAGCGACCGGGCATCGTGTGCATATGAAGCGACCGCGCCCTCGACCTCGGGCAAGACGGAATCGTTGCGTGCAGACGTCAGGCGTGGGCCGTCAGCTCCGCATACGCAGCCGCATCCAGCAGAGTGGCGGCCTCTGCGGCGTCGGTCGGCTGCATGAGCGCAATCCAGCCTTGGCCGTAGGGATCGGCGTTGATGAGCTCCGGGTGATCGGCAAGGGTCACGTTGACGGCCACGACGGTGCCCGAAATCGGAGCGAAGACGTCGGACACCGACTTGGTGGACTCGAGTTCACAGAGCGAGTCTCCCTTCGCATACGTGGTTCCCACATCGGGGAGATCCACATATACGACGTCGCCGAGAGCATCCTGAGCGAAGTCACTGATGCCGATGCGGATCTTGCCGTCCGGTTCCTGGAGTATCCACTCGTGATCTTCGGTGTAGCGCCTATCTTCTGCAACCTGCATTCGGCTCTGCCTCCTGTTGCTTCACGGCAGCTTACAGCGCCCTGCGTACATCCCCGACGTAGAGGACGGCCACCCACCAGTACAGAACCAACCCGACCACACCGAAGCTCCACGCGATCGCGGCGAACAGGCTCGGGAGCAACGAACCGTGGGAAACGTAGAAGGCGGGAATCGCTCCGTAGAGGATGAATGTGGCGAGTTTACCGAGCCGGCGAACATCGATCTTCTTGCCGTGTCCTGCGAGGAACAGCGCACCCGCCCCGACGAGTACATCCCTCACCGCGATCCCGATGCCGAGACCGAGGGGAATCACCCCGACGAACATCCCGCCGATCACCGCGGTTGCGATGGCGAGCCGGTCGGCAAGCGGGTCCAGCACCTTTCCGAGTTCGCTCACCTGGTTCAGACGTCTGGCGAGGTAGCCGTCGATCCAGTCGGTCCAGCCGATCAGAAGGAGGAGCCATCCTGCCGCAGCCGCTTCGTTTCGGCTGAATGCGAGCCATGCGAAGATGCCGACTCCAACCAGGCGCAGCGCCGAGATCAGGTTTGGGATGGTGAGAATCAGTGCGTTTGCTCCACGACATAGCACGCGACGAGGTGCTCGGGACTTGTCTCGATGAGTTCAGGATGAGGGTTGGTACGACACTGCTCGGTGGCCCATCGGCAACGTTCGATGAACCGGCAGAGGGGAGGCGGATCGATCGCCTTGGTGATGCCGCCTTCGATCTCGACGTCAGGCCGTTCGTAACTGGGGTCCGGAACGGGAACGGCGGAGAGGAGCGCTCTGGTGTACGGGTGGAGTGCGTTTGCGAGCAGGTCTTCGGTTCTGGCGATTTCGACGATCTTGCCGAGGTACATCACCGCGATCCGGTCGCACATGTAGCGTGCAACGGCGAGGTCGTGGGTGATGTAGAGGTAGGAGACGCCGAATTCTTCGGCGAGTCGAAGCATGATGTCCATGATGGAGATGCGGATGCTCACGTCGAGCATCGACGTCGGTTCGTCGGCCACCACGAATGCAGGGTCGATAACGAGGGCACGAGCGATGGCGACTCGTTGCCGCTGACCGCCGGAGAGTTCGTGCGGGTACCGGAACAGGAACGTGGTCGCGGGTGTGAGTCCGACCATCTCCAGCAGCTCGGCGACACGGTGCTCCCGTTCGGGGAGCCGCCCGATGCCTTGCACCTGGAGTGGCTCTGCGATCGTGTCGAAGATCGTCCGCCGGGGGTTCATGGACTCGTACGGGTCCTGGAAGATCATCTGAACCCTGCGGCGGAAGCGTTTCATGCCGTCCCTGCCGATGTCGGAGACGTTGAGCATCTCCTCCCCGTCTCGCAGCAGGATATCTCCGCCCGTAGGGGCGTCGAGGCGGGCGAGAATGCGACCGGTCGTCGTCTTTCCCGAACCGGACTCCCCCACCAGGCCCAGACTCTCACCTGCTGCGATCTCGAAGCTGACGCCATCGACCGCGTGAATGAACTGCGTTGCCTTGCGGAAGAGGCCACGTCCCAGAGGGAAGAGCTTCTGTAGGTGCTCGACTTTGATGAGGGGCTGCTCCGTCTGTTGCTTCAGCGTCATGGTTCCAGCCTCCCGAGTTCCGGGACTTCCTCCGAGTGCCAGCAGGCGACACGGTGCCCTTGCGAGATCTCATCGAACGGCGGCTCATCGGTTGCACAGATCTCTGTCGCCCACGGGCACCGTGGGTGGAATCTGCAGCCTGTCGGCGGATCGAGGAGGTCGGGCGGCTCGCCTTCGAGGGGAGCGAGTTTGCGCCTGGGCCCTCTGACGCTCGGCGTCGATGCGAGCAGGAGGTAGGTATACGGATGGGCAGGGCGGGGGAACACCTCTGCGGTGTCGCCGAGTTCGACGAGTCTTCCCGCGTACATGACTCCGATGCGATCACTGACCTCCGCGATGACGGCGACATCGTGGGAGATATAGATGATGGCCATCCCGAGCTCCCGCTGCACGTGCTTCAGCTCGGTCAAGATCTGGTCCTGCACGATGACATCGAGGGCGGTCGTCGGCTCGTCGGCGATGATGATCTTGGGATCACACGACAGCGCCATGGCAATGATCGCCCGCTGACGCATGCCTCCCGAGAACTCGTGAGGATACCGGTCCATCATCGCGGCCGTCAGTCCCACGAGTTCGAAAAGCTCGGCGATACGCTCGCGCCCCTCTGTCTCCATCATGTCGGGGAAGTGCAACTCCATCGCTTCCCAGATCTGATCGCCGATCTTGTAGACGGGATTCCAGGCGTTCATGGCACCCTGGAACACCATGGAGATATCACTCCAGCGGTGGTGGCGCATTTCCTCGTCGGAGATATGCGCGATGTCCGTACCGGCAAGGATGACCCGACCACTGACGATCTTTGCGTTGTCCGCAAGCAACCGGATCAGCGTCATGGCCACGGAGGTCTTCCCACACCCCGACTCCCCCACCAAGCCCAGAGCTTCGCCTTGGGCGAGGGTGAAGCTGACGTTGTCGACGGCCTTGACCTCGCCTGCCTTCACCATGTAGTGCATCGTGAGGCGATCAACCTCGAGTACCAATTGTGCCGTTCGTGACTCTTGGTCCAAAACCATCTCCCTACCGTTTCCTCAGCCTCGGGTTGATGATCTCGTCCATCGCCCTTCCGACCAGGTAGAACGAACCGGCCAGGAGCGTCACCGACAGGCCTGCGGGAAAGAGCAGCCACCAGTAACTGGCGCTCGACAGCAGGTATCCCTGCGAGTTTGCCGTGTAGATCATGATCCCCCAGCTCATATTGATGTTCATCAATCCGAGGAAGGACAGTGTCGCCTCGATCGAGATCGCATCCGTGACCGAGAACATCATGTAGAGAAAGCTCAAGGGAAGCACATTGGGGATGATGTGCCGGAAGATCAGATGCATTCGCCCGCCCCCGGCTACACGGGCAGCGTCGATGAATGGCTTCACCGCCACCGAAAGGGCTTGAGACTTCAGGATGATGGCGGTGCCCCCGAAGCCGGACAGTAGTCCAATCATGATGGCGAGGTGGAGCAGCTGGAAGTGGATCAGCGCCGACAGCACGATCAAGATGGGCAGGAACGGCACGAGGATGATCAGGTCGGCAAGCCTCATGAACAGGGTGTCGACGATTCCCCCGAAGAACGCGGACACCGCGCCGACGGTCGTGGCTATTCCGACGGTGACGAGGGCCGCCACGATACCGAGCATGAATGCGGCGCGCGTGCTGAACATGAGCTGAGAGAGCACGTCACGGCCCAGTGGGTCCGTACCCAACAAATGGGCGCGCGATGGAGGCGCCGGCTGCAGCGTGATATCCATCGTGTCGCCCACCTTCAGCATCGGATTCAACAGGCGCGCGCTGAAGAGATCGATCTGTGTGTTCGTATCGGTGACCTCGTTGTCGGGAACGACCACTTTCTCTTGGAGAGGAGCGTCGTAGCCGATGACAGGGTCGTAGATGGTCGGGTTCCAGACGTACTTCATGAGAAGCG
Organism: Actinomycetota bacterium; assembly: GCA_013152275.1. Taxonomy (NCBI): domain Bacteria; kingdom Bacillati; phylum Actinomycetota; species Actinomycetota bacterium. The sequence continues at coordinate 60,005 of JAADGS010000023.1, forward strand.
GATGAGAGAGCGCCGCGAGTCCGTAGATCATGATGATCGCGAGGCCGACCAGTCCGATCCGACTCTCGACGAAAGAGGACCAGCCGTTGCGGAATCCGCGCCAGGCGAGTCGGAGACGCACACGCCACAACGGCTCCTGGATCAGGTGAGGCGTCTCTGGGACCATCAGCCGGTCGGCCATCGTCAACCTCCGACTCGAATCCGTGGATCGAGGAACATGTACAGGATGTCGACCACCATGTGAGCGAGCAGCGCAAGGATCGCGATGAACGTGAACGCTCCGATGACGAGCGGGATGTCTTCGGCAAGCGCAGCGGTCAGCAGTGTCCGCCCCATGCCGGGCCAGGAGAAGACTTCTTCGGTGATCACGCCCCCACCGATCAGAAACGCAAGTCCGATCACGAGAGAGGTCGTTACCGGGAGTAAGGCGTTTCTGGCAGCGTGCTTGTCGCGGATCACCTTCGTCGACAGACCTTTCGCTCTGGCCGTCAGGATGTAGTCCTCACGCAGCGTTTCGAGCATCGAAGCTCTCGTCAGCAGCATCGTCCCACCGAATCCGATGAGCGACAGGGTGATCGTCGGCAGGATCAGATGATCGCCGATGTCGAGGGCGTACGGCAGCAGTACGCTCCACACGGTCATCCACCAGATGACCGTCGCACCTATGAAGACGATTCTGCCCGCCCAGATCACCCGCCTCCCGACGATCCGGTTGTGCCTTCTCCTCCCGATCATCTCGGTGATGACGAGCGCAGTGCCGAGCAGGGCGACGGTCAGCAACATCCTGTTGAAGACATAGTTGGCATTGAATGTATCCGGTTTGTCCAGCCATTTCTCGACCGTGAGGAACTTGCCGCCCGGAAAGAGCTTGAAGTCGAAGGAGAACGTTCGGATCATCAGGAGAGCGAACCACGGATAGAACACGGTCTGAAAGAAGACGCCCGTGACCGTTATCAGGTTCTCTCCCCGCTTCCCCCTCCGCCAGGCGAGGATCTTGCCGGATTTGAAACCCATCCAGAACGAGAGGAGTGTCGCGAAGACGAAGAGTGCGACGGTGCGGGGAATGCGTTCCTTGAGGATGTCCGAGACTTCCCGGGGGTATTCGGAGAAGGAAACACCGAGGTTTCCGGTCACGAAGTTCTGCATGTAGCGGACGTATTGGTCCCACGCCGATCCGGTGAGGCCGAGACGTTCCGCGTACTGCTGGCGCGCCTCCGGTGGGATCTTCGGATTGGAGAGGAACTGGTCGCTGATATCACCGGGCTGTGCCTGCAAGAGGAAGAAGGTTGCAGTGAGGAAGACGAAGAAGACGAGCACGTTCTGGAGCGTGCGCTTCCCGATGTACTTCAGCAATCTCTGCCTCCTCGCACGTCCTGCAGGCTGTGGGAGCTTAACACCGTCGAAAGGAGGGGAGGGCTCTCGCCCTCCCCTCCTTTCGCATTGTGTTGTCGGTTGCTCAGTCGCTCATCTTCACGGCGGCCGGCATACCGTTCAGGTTCGCCAATCCATCCAACACGTCCGTGAAGGGGAAGATCAGCTTGCTGTTGTACGCCTCGAGCACCGGTGTGGTGAACAGGACCAGATAGGGAAGATCCTTGACGATCTTCGCATCCATTGCCTGCACCGCCTTCTTGGCCTCGGGGATGGTCGTCGCTGCCAGGAACTCCTTCGCGAGTGCGTCGAAGTCGGCGTTGTTGTAGCCGGGGGTGTTGAACCCACCGTTCGCCGAGTCCTGCCATGAGGCGAAGAACGCTTCGTGGAAGTCCGGGAGTGCCGGGTTTCCGAGACCCCAACCAAGGATGTACATGTCCCAGTCCTTGGCCTTTTCACCTTCCGCGAAGACCTTGTCGACAATGACGTTGAAGCCGGTGGCGTTCGCCTTGACGGGAACACCCAGCCAACCGGCCCATTGGGCGATCCAGATCGAGGCCGTCGACCGCAGCGGGTCGTAGCCGGGTCCGGGAGCCAGCAGCTCTAGTTCCGGAACGAGCTTGCCGTCAGGATCTTTGAGTCCTGTACCGGTACCAGGAAGCAGGTTGCCTGCGGTGCTGTCGTCCCATGCGGGCTCGACATCCCAGGTGAAACCGGCGTCCTTGAAGTACTGGATGGCCTGATTGAAGCGCTCTTGCTCACTGAGGCCCTTACAGATCTGCTCCACGTTGGGATTTGCCCACGCGGTGTTCCCTTCCGGAACAAGGCTGTACGCCGGGATGATGGCTCCGCCAAGCAGGGTCTGAAGGAATTCCTTCTGTGTCAGGCAGGCGATGCCCTGACGGAATCCAAGGTACTTCATCGGTGTCTTACGCATGTTGAACGCCAGATACCGGAATCCGTTGGACGGGTTCGCGATCAGCGTCAACTCGGGCGAGTTGAGAACTTCGTTCTTCAACCCGGTGTTCAGTCCGATCGGGTTCAACATGAAGTCGATCTCACCGCTCTTGAGCGCCAGAATTGCCGCGTTCTGATCGGAGTAGATCGAGTAGATGACGTCCTTGGCGAACGGGCCCTCACTGTATTGAAGGGTCACGGTGCCGGTGCCGGAGCCGTCGTACTTCTCATCGAAGCCCTTGTCTGCGTTCGCCTGCTCGAACGTGCCATCGCTGTAGAACGTGTACTGCGTTCCGGCGTAGTAGGCCTTCGGGTTGGCGACGTTCTTGGCGTACGCCCCAGGCTCACGACTGTCATAGATGAATGCTCCGGCAGAGGGCTCGCCCTCGCCAGAAGCGGCATACAACGTCGTCGATGGATCGTCGGATGCTGCGGCCTCGTCTACGACCGACTGCCAGAAGTGCTGCGGCATGATCGGCATCAGGCCGATACCCATCTGCCACACGGCCAGGCCTGGCTGGCTCGAGAACGTGATCTTGACGGTGTAATCGTCGACTGCCTCGACGGTCTTGATGCCGTCGGCGGACTCGTCCACGTCCGTGGTCGCCGGGTCATCCGGCGAGTACAACGAAAGTGACCCGGCCCAGTTGCCGCCCAACTTGAAGTCGGGACCTGCGGTGTTGAACGTGAAGGCCACGTCCTTTGCGGTCACCGGCTCTCCGTCGGACCACAGGTAACCCTGGCGCAGTTGTTGCGTCACGACCCAGTCGTCGCCGACTTGTTCGGCGTTGTTCGGTTGTCCGGTCGCCAGGTCCGGCACGAGCTGCCAGGTCGGCGCCGCCAGGGTGAACAACCCCGGGTGTTGGTTTCCGAGGACGTATGCGTTCCAGACGGAAGCCTCAGGGTCCATATAGGCCCAGAAGTTGTCTGTCGTCAGATCCTCAAAAACACCAAGTTTGTATGTAAAGCCCGTCGCAGCCGGAGCAGCAGCCGTCGTCGTCGTCGCAGCCGGAGCCGCTTTCGTCGTCGTCGTCGCAGCCGCCGTCGTGCTGGTGGACTCTGTGGTGGTTCCCTGGCCGCAGGCTGTCGCGACGAGCGCAAGCAGCGCAACGACCGCGATCCACGTCCAGAGTCTCCGTGGTGTTCTCACAGTGCAACCCTCCGTAGGTCTTCCCAATACCTTCGCGTTCACCGGCGGAGAGCCCGCCCGAAGACAGCAACCCGTCGGGAACGCTACAGAGGTTAGCCCTCCCGCGACGCCGCGCCAACAGCCTGGGGCCAGGATCTGCCAGCTGCGTCATGCCCGTTTTCCGCAGCCTGGTGTCTCGGGGTCGAGGGATTCGCGGTGGAGTCCGCTCGCTGGTCCGGGGACTGCCGGTTCGGAGCGGGTTCGCCGCCAGGCTCGGGGACCCGTCCCGAGATAGGCTCGTGGACCGTATCCACTACTCGAAGAGATCCAGTCGAACTCTGTCGCGGAGTGTGCGGGGCCGTGTCGAGAACATCCGTTGCCCCGACAGCGCTCTGCGGGTTTGCTGGTCGGGGCCGACCGGTCGCGAAAGGACGCCGATCCTGGGTCCTCACGTCGGCCGACGCGGCCATGAATCGGCAGATACATCACTAGCCTGTGCGGGTGGGACGTATTGCCAACACCGTGCAACTTGCCAAGGCTTCGTGGCAGGTCCTCGAGGCCGACAAGGAACTGCTCCTGCTGCCCATCATGTCCTTCATCGCGACGAGCATCGTGGCGGCCACGTTCTTGGTGCCGATCTTCGTGGCGGGCGGCGTCGCAACGCAGGGGCTGAACGCAGTCGGCTTCATCATCTTCGCAGTCATGTATGTCTCTCTGGCGTTCGTGACGATCTTCTTCAACGCCGCCCTGGTGATGGCGGCCGACGAGCGACTGCGGGGTGGCGACCCGACTCTGAGGAGTGCTCTTCGAGGGGCTTGGCGGCACGTCGGGCGGATCTTGCCGTGGGCAATCGTGTCGGCCACCGTATCGGTCATCCTACGGGTGATCGAGGAACGGTCCAGCATGCTCGGACGGATCGTCGCAAGCATCTTCGGCGTGGCCTGGTCGATGGCCACGTTTCTCGTGATCCCGGTCCTCGTCATGGAAGACGTCGGGGTGGTCGATGCAGTTCGACGATCCGGCTCGCTGTTCAAACAGACGTGGGGGGAGAATGTGGCTGCTCAGGTCGGCTTCGGACTGTTGGGCTTCCTCGCCGCCCTCCCGGCGGTTGTCCTCGTTGCGCTGAGCGTCGGGGCCGGTGCAGGGCTTGTCGGGGTGGCCATCGTGGTTGGCGTGATGTGGGTCGTGACGGTTGCCGTGGTTTTGGCGTCGTTGAATGGCATCTTCCAGGCGGCGCTGTACCGCTACGCGGTGGACGGCCGGATACCCGGTGAGTATTTCTCTCATGAAGCGCTCTCCACCGCCTTCGCTCCCCGACGTCGCCCCGGTTTCACCGAAAGCGGCATCTAGGGGAAGACGGGGCGCCGCTATCTCCAGGATCTCCCGAACCGTTCCTCGGTAGATGCTCGGTATGACGGATCGGCTGGGATCTGCCGAACTCCCCGGCCGTCGATGCACTCGCCGGGCTCGGACCAAGCGATCGTCATGCTGGATTCTGTCGTCGGCCGATCGAGGAATGTTCTCGCGTCGAAGGCTTGTTCGGGGAGCCGAGCACCGGCATCTACCTCCCCGATGAGTGAGGCGACGGTGGCGAGCGCGTCCGCGGTGGCCTGCGATTCACCGACGGCCTCCAGGAGGGCTGTCGCCGTCAAACCCCCACCTTCGGCGGGGGTCGAGAACGATCACCGTC
>JAADGS010000024.1 GCA_013152275.1 Actinomycetota bacterium
CATGCGAAACGATCCGACCCAGCGGGCGCTGCAACTCCTCTCCCTGCTGCAGACCCACCGGCTGTGGCGCGGTGCCGAACTCGCCGAGCGCCTGGAGGTCACCGAGCGAACGATTCGCCGTGACGTCGACCGACTGCGCGACCTGGGCTACCCGGTCGACGCCACGCCTGGCCGCGACGGCGGATACCGACTCGCGGCCGGAGCGCACCTGCCGCCACTCGTGCTCGACGACGACGAAGCCGTGGCCGTAGCAGTCGGATTACGCGCGGCCGCGGGTGCAGCGATCGGCGGCATCGAGGACACGTCGGTGCGGGCACTCGCCAAGATCGAACAGCTGCTTCCCGACCGCCTACGACGTCGCGTCTCCGCGCTCCACGCCAGCGTCGTGTCGCTGCGATGGCCGCACGGCGACGACGGGGTCGTCGACCCCGACGCACTCAGCGTGCTCGCCTCGGCGTGTCGGGACCACGAAGAAGTCCGCTTCGACTATCAGCGCCGCGACGGCGACGGCAGCCGTCGTTTGGTCGAACCGCACCAGTTGGTCACGGCCGGCCGCCGCTGGTACCTCGTCGCATGGGATCTTCGTCGCACCGATTGGCGCACGTTCCGCCTCGACCGGCTCAGCAGCGCGCAACTGGCGGGCGTGCGTTTCGCTCCGCGCAACATCCCCGGCGGCGACGGTGCCGCGTTCGTCGCGGCGTCGATCGCCTCGATACCTCGCGAACTCGAGACGCTTGTGGCCGTGAGCACCCCCTACGAACAGGTCGCTGAGGCATTGTCATGGGTCGACCACACGCCCGTCGACACCGGAGCCGACTCGTGCACGATTCGACTCCGATCCGACAAACTCGATTCCCTCGTCATGGCGGTGGTCCGACTGGCGCTTGGTGCGTCGGTTCGAGTCGTCGAACCCCGCGCGGTTGCCGACGAAGTGGACGCGCTGATCGGTCGCCTCAACCAGCGGTGATGCGAGGCAATCGTGGCGTGGCATGACGTGCCGACCAGATCGTCGCAGCTCGACGACGGAGCAGGTCCGCGACGCGTTGGCAGTGATTCGTGAGGCCGGGCTACGCCATGACGGCGCCGAGCAGTCTGGTAGCTCGTCGGGCGCATAACCCGAAGGTCGCGGTTTGATTGCTGCGTCCGCGGCCCAGTGAGACGGGTCTCTTCGCTGGTTTCGAGTCCGTTCCGGCCTTGAAACCGCTACTCGCTTCGGGTCCGAAAATGTCGCGTATCTGGTGTGGAGTCTGTGACGAGTTCGGTGGGCTGTTGTGTGACTGTTTTGGGTAGAGATCCCGCCCCCGCTACGAAGAAAACCCTTGGGACACCTACATTCCCGAGGGTTTTTTCGCATTGGGAGTACATGTTCACGGCGTTTGGTCTGCATCCGGCCCGCACTAGACACTAAAGCGGTGCTAGGCCGTCGCCCCAGCGCGGGCGGGCGAATACGGCGTCGAGGGCATCTGACACCTTTGATCGATCCTCGGGATACAGATGTCCGTACCGGTCCGTTGTGATCATGATGGATTTGTGTCCGAGGTGCTCCTGTACGACTTCAGCTTGGCAGTCTTGAGCTACGGATTGATGCCGCTGTGTGCCGCAGATCATGGATACGCAAAGCAGGATCGAGTTCCACTCGAAGGATGGCTGCTTTCCAGACTCTTCTGCGAAAGTTGGGCCAGTCGATCGGTCCGCCGACTGTTGACGTGAATACGAGAGCATCGGGTTCTGGTGGAACGGCTGCGCTGAGGTGGTCGCCGAACATCTCGAATAGGGAGTTGGGCAGGGCCACGGTTCGAGTCTCATAGTTCTTCGTCGATGTGAAGACCTTTCGACCGTGGACGTCAGTGGCGGAATCGGGGATGACGAGTTCGTGCAGCGGAGGATTCACTCGTTCCCTTCGCAGTGCGGTTGCCTCGCCTTCCCGGATGCCTGTGTAGGCAAGTGTCCAGATAATTGTCTGGTGTTCCTTGGGAATCTCGTTGGCAAGACGTTCGACTCCGACGGGGGAGAGGAACAGCATCGGGTTGCGCATTCGTCTTGGCAGCGAGATGCCTTCAGCTGGGTTGGCTTGGATCATCTGGCTACGAACGGCTGCACCGAGAGTGCTCGATATGAGGCTGTGTGCCTGATGGATGCGAGATGCCGAGAGACCCTCATCGTGCATCGCCAATATCCATTGCTCGATTTGGATCGCCCTGATATCTCGGAGGCGGGCCGACCAGAGCCGCAACCGAACCCACCCACAGACTCATCGCAACGCCCCGTGAATGATCGGGGGTAGCTGTGTTCTTCGGGGGCGTCATCCTTGATGATGGCGATGGCACCCCAGCCCCTCAATCACCACGCCGCGGTGAGTCGTTCTGCTACTGTGTTTCGCAGTCAGTACAGCCGATGTGGGAGACGATGTGGGAGACATTGTGACAACAACCTCAAGAAGCGGACAGCGAATTGCTTTGATACTCGCCTTGTTGACTGTTGTGTCAATGTTGGTGGTGGCGAACGCCCCCGCGGCGTCTGCGGGTACCGCGAGCTGTCCGTTCGACTCGAAGGCCGTGAAGGTGTACAACAGCTATTCGCCGGAATCTGGTCGGATGTGGGGAGCGACCGACTCGCGAGGTACCGAATGTAGTGGATATGTGGGCATCTATCTCTGGACAAAGGCGCTGGCATGGTCCGGCGGTTGCCTCAATTTTTCTGGCAAGCGTATACACCACGGCACAGATGACGACGGGTATGTGTCCAGGGTTGCGTACAGGGATATGAGCTATTTCTATCTTGGTGGCGGGTCGTACGCGGGCTGCACAGCGCATGAGTACGGACGCTCAGGCTCCTTTCCCGCCGGTACGGGTCACAATCTCCACGGATTGCCAACAAATTGAGAACCGCAGACCGGGCGTCGAAGTTCGCTTGATGCGGAAAGTGGCGGCATTCGCTTGACGCGGATAGTGGCGGCACTCGCCGCATTCGTATTCGTAGTAGCTGCGTGCACCAATCCGACGGTTGCGGATGTTTCACCATCCGACTCAGCAGACGGTCTACGGATATTTGACTTCATCCCTGGTGTCGAAGAGTTCGGCTCTGGGGAACAAATAGCTATTGAGAACGCTCGCGAACAGGCACAGCAGCAGGCGATTTCGGATTGCATGGCCGAACAGGGATTCGTGTACATTCCTGTGGTCCAAGTACTTCGTGACGACGATGCTACCAACTTGGAAGCCGAACGTGAATACGCTGCCCAGTATGGATTTGGCATCTCGACAGCAGTTCTCGCCGACCTACAGCGAAACGGCTCCATCGGTCAAGGCGATGAAAACGATTTGTCCGGCGAACACGATCCGAATGATGAGATTGTACAGGCCATGGGAGAGTCGGAGCGCAACAGATACGAGGCCACCCTGTACGGCCCAGAACTCGACATCGACTTTAGCAACATGACCCAGGATGAGATAGACGCAGCCGTGGACGCTTTTGAGTTTTCCGGCTGCGAGTACGACGCCTTCAGCGTTGAGACCGTGCTTTCGCGCTTCAACAGCAAGTTCGGCGGAGCGATGGATGATGCCACTAAGGGCCTAGAGTTCGACCCTCGAATCGTCTCCGCACGGGAACAATGGCCTGCATGTATGGCGGAAGGCGGCTATGAGTTCCAGAGCCAAACTGCTGTCACTACCTACATCTTCAGTCTTCTTGAGAGCACCGGCGCGGTCTCTGACATCCAACTTGTCGAAGGTGGCTCTGCTTTCGAAATCGGCGAGGTTGTGAGCGATCCTCAGGGTGAGTATGCGGCTGCGGTCGCAGAGGTCGCTGCCGCGGAAGTCGCAGTGGCTATCGTCGTGTTCGGATGCAACGAGAGAGTCCAAACCGTACGACAGCAGGTGTACGTCGAGGCCGAGCAAGCGTTTGTTGTTGAGAACCTGAAGGACCTGGAACGGTTCCGGTTGGACAATGAGCGATAGTAGTGCATCGACGTATTTCAATCAGCCAGGTTGTTACTGCATGTTCTAGCGTCTTCGATAGTGTGAAGCCCACGATGCCGTCAGTACTTGGTTGCAGACACGGATGGAGCAGTGGGGGTCGTCTCTTGGTTCTTTGCCTCTATCGTGTCAACTTTGATATCCAGCGCCAAAGGTACCGCCCAGACGCTGCAAGCTACTAGTCCCGATTCGTCACCGGGGTTGGGTGGTTGAGGTGTCGAGGTGCGCGAAAACGCCCTCCTGGTAAGGAATACTGAGGTTGTGAAGATATTGGTTTCCAAAACAGAAGGGCATCTCCGAGACGAACCTAACAGTACACACAACGTGACCGTGGAATCGGGTGGAACTCGGGTGGTGGGTCATATCGGGTTGCATGCTTTGGGCATGTGTGCTGACCACCTCGGGGTCGGTGAGACGCTCTCACGAGAAGTGGGTTGGGCCGATCCCGGGGTACAGGTCAATGACTGGGGGTAGGTGTTGACCGCATTTCAAGAAAGGGTTTGGGTTCCATCCGTTGTCCTGGTTTGATGATTCAACCGGTGGAGTCCTCGCCACGCATCTCCGTGCGGGGAAAGCCAAAGCAAACGACGTTGCTGACCTGCTGAGCGTTCTCGATGACGGTGTCTCCCAGGCTCCCCACACAGGTTCGAGCCGGTCAACTACACGGGCGATGATCCTGCACTGGTGCAACGCCAGGGTGTGGTGCGTTCCGATTCTGCGGGTGGTCCGCGAGACAACACGAAACGGTGCGAATGTGTACGAAACAGTGGCAGGTTGAAACCCTTGGTATGTCCGGCATTTCACCACGAAGACCGTGTATGGCTGAATCGCCAGAACAGCCTCATAGCTCGAGGGTTGCGGTTTGATTGCTGCGTCCGCGGTCCAGTGAGACGGGTCTCTTCGTTCCTGTCGAGTCCCTATCGGGCCTCGATGTCTCTACCTCGTTCTGTTGTGTCTTTTGATGGCCGTGTCTGTTTTGGAATTCGTCGACAGGTTCGGCGCTCACTCGGGTGGCCGTTCTAGGTTCAAGTCCCGCCCCCGCTACGAAATCAAGGGCCCGGGAACTATATGTTTCCGAGCTTTTGTATTTCTTCGCTCGGGTGTTGGTCGTCGGCCTCCTTGTTACGAGTTGTCTTCTTGGACCCAGGTCTGGAAGGCCTTGACGTCAGTTGGGGTGAGCGCCTGGAGGGGGACGTCTCCGATGCCTGGAGTGATGTACCGCCGGGTGCGTACCTCGTAGTCGTGCCATCCCGCGCTGATCGTGTGCGCGGCAGCGTTGGTCCGATCGTGGTTGCGTAGATCCGAGATGCCCGCAGTGTGATTCCCAACCCCCAACATAGGTTTGCGCCAGCGGGCATCTCGGCCCGGCACCAATCGAAGGTCAGCCAGCCGGTCCTCGCTGAGCTCAGGCGACATCCTGGCGGGCTGGTGGTGGTGTCTGTTTCTTGAAGAGTCCGGCGGCGATGGTGTAGCCGAAGAGCGTCCCGAATCCCATCTGGGTGAGGAGTCCCAGCAGGTCGG
>JAADGS010000025.1 GCA_013152275.1 Actinomycetota bacterium
CGCTCAAGTCTCCGCCGATGTTGCCGCCGTCGGTCGAGATCGTCTGTCTCGTAGAGGGTCGGCAGCACGTTCTTCAGGTTGGGACGCCGTACAGCGGCGAATGGCCGACATCTCCGCCCGGGGAGTCTGATTTCACACCTGTTGAGCGGGTGCCGGTCCCTTGGCCGGAGCAGCCGCCGAAGTCGGATTGTCGGGACTTGGCCATCGTGGTTTCTTCTTCCGCAACTCCGCGCGCCCTGACCGTCTACGCGTTCGATGGGTATCTTGGTGGTGATGGAATCCCCGCCGATGAGGCTTTTCATGAACTGGATTGCAGACGTTCCACATCGCGGGATCCCTACAGTCGGTGTTGGCTCCAGCAGACCGATGAGGGACTGATGCTGCGTCTCGACGAACCGAGCACGGAGGGAACTATGTGGATGGCGGTCAATGTGACGTGGGCTGTCCCGCCGTCGACACCGCAAGCAGACCTCGGGCTCGATTGGGCGACGTGGTTGTTCGCGGTGGAAAGCGAGTGAGGATGGATACGGCGAGCGATCGAGAGGAGATGTTTCTCCAAGCTCCCGTGGCGTGCGCGTTCCTTCTGCTCTGCGACCAGTTGGGTGTTCCTCTGGACGAGGCGGTCCGGCCGCCGGCGGCGTTGGATCTGGCAGCCGGCGCTATCTCGGACATGTACCCGTGGGCGGGCGATCACGAACAGCGGAAGGTGGCGGTTGTCGAGCGGGCAGCGCGGCTGCGTCATCTCGTGCCTCGATTGCTGGAGCATCCAGACTCTTCCTGGTGGTTCGCCTCGTTGGAACGGGATCGACAGGTCTGGCTGGGAACCAGTCGGGACCAGATGCAATCCATCGAAGTACCGTCGGAGGCACCGCCCCCGAGGGAGTACATCCCCCAGATGCCCCCGGCATACTTCCTCACTGCCACCCGATATGGAGAGCGGACGGCGTTTCACTCCCTCCTTGCACAGTGGGCGGGAGACTGGGATCCGGAGCTGCCGCTACCGCAAGCGGACCTGCATGTCGCAGACGATGCGAGGGTCTTCGAGATCCGGTCTCCTCAGGATTGGTACGAACTTGCGGATCGATACGCGGTCGTTCCGGTAGAGCAGGGAGAACCGTTGTCGGATCGTCAGATCTTCCCACATTGGACGAAAGTTGCAGGGGACTGGGACATCGTTCACCTGAGTTTCGGCGGATTCCTGCTGGCGACGTTCGTGCCGATCGCCGGCCCCTTGGGGAGTGCAAGACTGTGGACGTGGGAATCCGAATCCGCCCTGTGGCTCCGACCCTGCTATTCCGATCGGATCGAGCAGGAGCCACTGGTCGAGCGTCCGCGGAGCGTCTTCGAAGGTGTCGGTGTTCGCATCCGCTACCTCCGGACCCTTGGCGGGGAAGACGCCAGGCTACTCGAGCGGTGGGGAGGGCCGCGTCGGACGAAAGCACGTTGGAAGAGATGGTGGCGTAGCCGGGGTCGCTGATCCCGGCTCGCACATGTCCCAGGCCGCGTCCAGATGGCGATCATCGAACTCGTCTGAAGGGAGGTGGCCCTCAGGCCACCTCCCAGTTTCCAGCATGACCCTGGCCGAACCTTCGCCCTGCGGTCTGGCAGCTCTTCAGGGACGCGGTCCCGGGTGCCAATATCGTGAGCGAAGCGAGCCTGGCCACCGGCTACCGGAGACGGATGTGCTCCACCGAGGTCGTCACTTCGTCGAGACGGTCCGGGTCGGGCTCGACACCGAGCCCGGGACCATCGGGAACCGGGATCGTTCCGTCCGGTTCGAGGATGAACGGCACCGTGATGTCGTGTTCGTAGTAGCGGGCCGTCTCGGAGATGTCTCCGGGATACCGGAAGTTGGGGAGTCCGGCAAGCGCGAGGTTCGCGGCCCGGCCGAGACCGGTCTCGAGCATCCCTCCACACCAGACGGGGATGTTTCGTCGGGCACACAGGTCGTGGATCTTACGGGCCTCCAGATAGCCACCGACACGTCCGGCCTTGATGTTGACGATCGAACAGGCACCGAGATCGATGGCGGCCGCCGCGGTGCGTGCCGACGTGATCGATTCGTCGAGACAGATCGGGGTGGTGACGCGCCGGGCGAACGCTGCGTGCGTGAGGAGGTCCTCTTCGGCGAAGGGCTGTTCGATGAGCAGCAGGCCGAACTGGTCGAGGGCGGCGAGATGGTCCATGTCGGCGGCTTCGTACGCGGTGTTGGCATCCACTTGAAGCAGCAGGTCGTCGCCGAACCGCTCTCTCACGGCCCGGACCGGATCGATGTCCCGGCCAGGCTCGATCTTGAGTTTGACACGGGTATAGCCGCGGGCCAGATAACGCTCGACGGCATCGAGGAGCGTCGGGATCTCGTCGAAGATCCCGACCGACACCCCGACAGGAACCCGCGAGCGGGTCGCACCCAGGTACGCCGCCAGTGACACCCCGGACGCTCTCAACTCTGCGTCGAGCAGAGCCATCTCCAGCGCGGCTTTCGCCATGGGATGACCGTGGAACGGAGCCAGGAGAGCGCCGAGTGCCGCTGCGGAGACATCGCCGGTCAGCCTGGGGAGGAAATGCTCCCTGATGATCTGTTGTGCTCCGTCGACATACTCGGACGAGTAGACCGGTTCCTGCATCGCCACGCATTCGCCCCAACCCTCCGAGGCGTCGGCTTCGACGTGCACAAGGAGGATATCTCTCGTCTGTTCGACGCCGAACGACGTCCGGAAAGGGTGTACGAGTGACAGTCCGATGCGTCGCAACTCCACGTCTCTGAGGTTCACGTCGGTCTCCTTTCGAGGATGTACCAGCCGGCCGGGTCGAATCCGGAGATCACGTAGCCTCGGTTCATCGCCGTTTCGAGCGTGGCACGGAGAGCATCACGCCACGCGCCGGCGATGTGCGGCGCCGTGTTGCGGAGAGCGACGATATCGTCAGGGATCTGGACGCACAGAACATCGGCTTGCGCGGGCGTGACGACCGGACCGTTGTCGTCTCGCAGAACGGCAGCGGCACCTTCGGCGATCAACGCCTCCGCGTTGGGGAGGGGGAGGCTTCCTGAACGCACGGCGGTGGCTTCCGGTCCACTCGGGTACCAGTCGACCAGGATGCGGTCGGTTTCTTGCCGCGCGCTGAACCGGTCTTCGAGAGGCCCATAGAGGTTCTCACGGTAGGTGGCCGCCCTTGCCCCGAGGGCGTTGAAATTGAAGTTCGCGTTGCGCCGGACGAATGGATCGAACGACCAGGAGATGCGGTCGATGTCGCGCCGTGCCGCCCATACGGCCTGGTCCAGTTTCAGTGCCATTCCGACGTGATGTCCGCGGGCTTCGGGCACGACCCCGGTGATGTGGGAGTGGAGGTGGATGGTTCCGTCGTGCCACCCGAGGAACCCGATGGTGGCACCAACCATGGTCCCCTCTGCAAATGCACCGCCTACGTAGTTTCCCGATTCGATGAACGCCACGCCGAGTTCGGTCGGCACATGGGTCGCGTCACGTCCCCACACCTGACCGAAGACGTCGGCAGCCATGCCTGTGTCCCGGTATCCGTGCAGCGCTCTGATCTCGACGCCGGCCTGGTCTGCGGTATCCATGGCGGCGTTCTCCAGGCCGGCAAGATCTCTTCGGGGGCTCATCGGTGGGCACGATAGTGGGTTTCACGCTCCGGGTGCAGCATGCCCCGAACCGGACACCTCGCCGAGATGGGGTCCTCAGTGAGTGATCGTCAGCACGACCATTCCGAGCGCGACGAGCAAGGCCATGATGAGACCGGCAGACGCCCACCAGGGAAGACCATCGGCCGGTGGGGCATCGTCGCCGGCGGAGTCGAAGGACGAGGGAACCGGCCGCGAGCGCATCGGTTCGAGAATCTGCTCGGCTGCTTCGACATCGGCAGCCTCGACGAGCAGGTTGATCGGCAGCCCCGGCCAGGTCCCTCCGGCATCGTCCGCGAGGAGCAACGCCGGGATTCCCTCGGACTCCAGAGAGGCGCGAGCCAGTTCCGCCTCCACCCTGTGTGAGAACCTCGCGACGCGTGTCATGTCCGCCATGTGGCAACCATACCGGTTCGTCCGTGCTTCGCCGGCGGCTGATACGGTGATGTCATGGATGTCCCGGCTCTGCGCACACTGCTCGATGCCATCGTGCCGTTCGACGACCGTGAGGCGGGTCATCGCGATCGAATCATGGCGCTCCTCGGGAACTCGGTCGATCCGTGCTTGCGAACACATTTCGAGCCGGGCCATGTCACGGCAAGCGGCTTCGTTCTCTCGCCTGATCGCAGCGCCGTCCTGCTCGTCTTGCATCGAAAGCTCGGACGGTGGCTACAACCCGGCGGTCACATCGAACCCGACGATCAGGATATCGTCGCTGCCCAAAGGCGCGAGATCGAGGAGGAGACCGGCATAGTCGATCTGTGTTGGCAGGGAGTGTTCGACCTGGACGTCCACACGTTTCCGCAGCGAGGCGATGATCCTGCGCATGAGCACTTCGACGTCCGCTCCGTATTCGTGTCGGACGACTGGGGCGTCGTGGCTGGAGACGGTACCGACGATGTGCGGTGGTTTCGCCTCGAGGAGATTCCGCGAGGAGACCCTTCGATCACGCGCCCGGTCGCCAAACTGCGGTTCATGGTGGCCGATGACCGATAACCGACAGCCGACTGGTACGCTCGTCGGGCCATGCTGCAACAGATGCTGCGCGCAGCCCGACTGGACCGGCGCGTCTACACCGAACTCGTTTTCGACGACTACGCGACCGGCAACGCGATCCTGGTTGTCGCGGCCGTATATGCAGTCATTGCCCTGGCAGCGGCCCTCTCGGGGATCCCCGGCATCAGCCTGACCGGTGTGCTTCTCGTCGTGTTCGGCGGTGTCATCGGTTGGTTGGTGATCGGTGGCGCGCTCTGGCTGGCGGGCGTAAAGCTGCTCGATGGGCAGGCGAGGTTTCAGACCGTGGTCCGTCTCGTCGGATTCGCGCACACGCCGTTGCTCATCATGGCGATCGCTCTGCCGTTGCCATCGCCGGCGAGCACGGCCGTGGCGATTGCCGCACTCGTCTGGTTCTCCGCCGCAGTGGCCGAGGCGGCGCGGGTTCTGTTCGATTTCGACCGAGGGCGTTCGGCGAGCGCAGCACTGCTGGCGGTCGCTGTCTGGTGGATTCTGCAGATGATCGGTATCGGCCCCAGTCTGCCGCTGGTACTCCGCAGGCTCTGATGTCCACGTATCGGCTGGATCTTGCCTACGACGGAACCGGGTTCCACGGTTGGGCGAAACAGCCTGCTGTCAGAACGATTCAGGGCGAGTTGGAGGCGGCACTGCAGCGCAGGATCGGACCGGTCGAGACCGTGGTTGCCGGTCGCACCGACGCCGGCGTGCACGCGCGCGGGCAGGTCGTGAGCTTCGTGACCGAGAAGGACATCCGGCCAGAGGTGTTGGCGCAGTCCCTCACCAAGATGCTCGCTCCGGAGGTCGTCGTCCGGGAGTGCCGTAGGGTGCCCGACGGTTTCAGCGCCCGGTTCTCTGCCCTGCATCGCAGCTATCGATATCGTCTGCTATCGCGACCGGAGCCCGACCCCTTCCTCTTCCGCACCACGTGGCATATCCGGTATCAGCTCGACTTGGAGGCGATGCAGCGGGCAGCAGGCTGGATTGTCGGCGAGCACGACTTCGCGTCCTTCTGCCGCAGGGCGAAGAGAAAGAACACCGTGCGGCGAGTACTCGGCTCCGAGTGGATACGAGACGGGGACATCGTCGAGTTTCGGATCACGGCCACGTCGTTCTGTCACCAGATGGTGCGAGCACTGGTCGCTCTCTGTGTCGAGGTCGGGCGAGGCAAGATCTCGGCAGACGAGGTCCCGGCCATCATCGCGGCAAGGGATCGGGCGGCCGCCACGGGCGCGGCCCCGCCGCGCGGACTGATCTTGTGGGAGGTCGGCTATCCGGCCGATTGCTCGTAGGCCTGCAGGGATTCCCGGAGCCTTTCGGTTTGCTCGACGCCCACCGTTTCCACCGCGATCCCCAGTTCGGTCGTCCCGAACGGCAATCCTGCACCTTCTCGCCGGTGGTTGACGGTCAGCACGTTCGCTCCGAGGTCGGCGATCAGGTTCAGTACGGTGGCAAGTTGTCCCGGCACGTCAGGAATCAGGACCCGGAACCATGCGTAGCGTCCTGCAGCCTCGAGGCCGTAGCGCAGGACCTTGCCTACGAGAAGAGGGTCGATGTTCCCTCCCGACAGCACGATCACACATGGATCGGGTGTGTCGGGGAGCGCTCCTTCGACCAGCGCTGCGACACCGACCGAGCCTGCGCCCTCGACGACCAGCTTGGCCCGCTCCAGCAGCAGCATGACGGCGCGTGCCGCCGCCCGGTCGTCCACGGTGACGATGTCATCGACGACCTTCTCGATGTGCGCGTAGGCAAGTGCAGACGGCACGGGGACGGCGATCCCGTCCGCAACGGTGGGGTGATAGGGCACCGCAACGAGGCTGCCACGGTTTCGAGAGGCGAGGTAGGGGGCGACCGACTCGATCTCGACACCGACGATTCGCGTGCCCGGCCGCAGCGCTTTGATCGCCACGCCGGTGCCGGAGATCAGGCCGCCTCCGCCGATCGGGACCACCACCGTGGCCGCATCCGGGAGCTGTTCGATGATCTCGAGGCCAAGTGTGCCTTGCCCGGCGATGATGCCCGGGTCGTCGAATGGGTGAATGAACCGGGCCCCGGTTTCGTCGGCGAACCGGCGCGCTGCTTCGACGGCGGCCTGGATGTCCTCTCCACCGAGGCGAACATCCGCTCCGTAGCTGCGAGTCGCCTCCACCTTGGGGATCGCAGCCGAACGGGGCATGAAGATCGTGGCCGGAATCCCGGCCATCTGGGCTGCAAGAGCCACACCTTGCGCGTGATTCCCTGCAGACCCCGCGACCACGCCCGTATCCGACGTGAGCCGGCCGATCACGTTGGACGCTCCTCGAATCTTGAACGAGCCTGTCCGCTGCAGGTTCTCGGCCTTCAGCCAGACGTCTCGACCCGCCATACGGGAAAACGACGCAGAGTGCAGGAGGGGGGTGGTGATCACCGAATCGCGCTGGCGCTCACGCGCCGCCAGAATGTCATCGATGGTGAGCAGGGTCATGACAGACGCAGGATAGGGAGTTCTCGGGTCGAGGCTGCTTCCGACACCGGCTGCATTCGCAGAGAGCCTCTCATTTGGCGCTTTTGCCCGGCGCGTTCTACCATGTGGCGGCTCCGAGAGTCTCGGAGCGCTTCCTTCGCGAGGTTTCCATGAGGCTGCAAAAGACGTATTCCCCCAAGGTCGACGACATCCACAGAGCGTGGTTCGTCGTGGACGCCCAGGATCTTCCCTTGGGACGCCTGGCGTCCGAGGTCGCTTGCATCCTGCGCGGCAAGCACAAGCCGATACAGGCTCCGCACGTCGACACCGGCGACTTTGTGATCATCATCAACGCCGAGAAGGTACGGGTCAGCGGGCGCGACAAGATCTATTACCGCCACTCGGGATATCCGGGTGGGCTGACCGAAGAGGGCCTCGAGTCCCTGCGAGGACGACGCCCCGAGGAGATCGTACGGCGAGCGGTTCGGGGAATGCTTCCCAAGAACCGCCTGGGTCGCCAGATGCTTCGTAAGCTCAAGGTGCATGCCGGCCCCGACCATCCGCACCAGGCGCAGTCGCCCCAGGAGCTGATATTCGATATTCGAAAGGTGGAGTCCTGATGTCCAAGCCGCTCGTTCAGGCAACCGGCCGTCGCAAGGAGTCCGTCGCCCGGGTGCGGTTCTACGACGGCACCGGGGCGGTCACGCTCAACGGCAAGCCGCTCGACACGTACTTCCCCACGATGGCCCAGCGGCTTCGTCTCCTCGCGCCTTTGCGTGAAACGAACCGGGAAGGTCGTTATGACATCAAGGCGAAGCTCGAAGGCGGAGGAACGACCGGCCAGGCCGACGCACTTCGTCTCGGTATCGCCCGTGCACTCATCGTTCTCGAACCTGAACTGCGGCCGATGCTGAAGAAGGCGGGCTATCTCACCCGTGACGCCCGCAAGGTGGAGCGCAAGAAATACGGCTTGCGCAAGGCACGTCGAGCACCGCAGTACACGAAGCGGTAGCTACCCTCGCCGTATGCTCACGAACGGCAACCGGCTTTTCGGCACCGACGGGATCCGCGGTGTGGCCAACACCGAACTCAGCGCGGATATCGCCATGTCCCTCGGGCGTGCCGCCGGGGAGACGATTCGTGGCGGCTCGGTCCTCATAGGCCGCGACACGCGACGGTCCGGACAGATGCTGACAGAAGCGCTTCAGGCCGGGTTCCACTCGCTCGGCGTCGACACGGTGGACGTCGGTGTCCTCCCGACCGGCGGCATTTCGCATCTTGTCGAGGTGTCGGGTGCCACGATGGGAGTCGTCGTCTCTGCGTCGCACAATCCCGCAGCCGACAACGGTATCAAGTTGCTCGACGGGCGCGGTGCCAAGCTTGCCGATGAGCAAGAGGACGCGATCGAGGCGAGGCTTCGCCGGGGAGCACCGTGGCATCTCGCCGGTGGTGATCGGGTTGGCACACGTTTCCCGATGCTGGACGCCGAAGATCGCTACCTGCGGTTTCTCCAGAGCTCGACGTCCTACTCGTTACGGGGTTTCCGTCTCCTCCTCGACTGTGCCAACGGTGCTGCAAGTCGCGTCGCCCCCGAACTGTTCCGGCGACTCAAGGCCGATGTGGAAACCATCTGCGCGGAGCCGGACGGTACGAACATCAACGACGGATGTGGCGCCGCTCACCCCGAGTTTCTCGCCAGGCATTCCAAGGGCCGGATCGGGCTTGCGTTCGACGGGGACGCCGACCGGCTGATCGCCGTAGACGAGGATGGGATTCCCGCGAACGGCGATGTGATCATGGCGGTCATCGCCCGCCAGATGAAAGAGGCCGGCCGACTCAAGAAGAATATTGTCGTCGCAACCGTCATGGCCAATCTCGGATTTCGCAAGGCGATGGAACGCATGGACATCGAGCTCGTCGAGACGCAGGTCGGCGATCGCTACGTCAAGGAAGCGATGTGGAATCGAAGGGCGATTCTCGGTGGAGAGCAGTCGGGCCACGTGATCTTCGCCGACCGGGCCGTGACCGGCGACGGCCTTCTGACGGCGGTGCGGCTCCTCGAGGTCGTGGCGATCACCGGCAAGGAGCTGCGAGAGCTTCGCGCGGAGACGATCACCGAATTCCCACAGATTCTGCGCAACGTGCACGTGGATGACAAGGGACGGCTCGAAGACGCTGAGGTGCTGTGGGCGACGATCCGCGATTGGGAAGCCAAGCTGGCCGGTGATGGGCGGATCCTCGTACGCGCCTCCGGCACCGAGCCGCTCGTGCGAATCATGGTGGAGGCATCCACGCGCGACGAGGCGATCGCAATCACCGACGAACTCGTCGCCATCGCTCGGCGGGAGCTCGGCACCTGAGACTTCCGGCGACGTTGCGTTCTCCTACCGCGGAAGGGGGAACGGTTCGGATCCGGCACCCGCGCGACTACCCTTACCATCGGACCGGCACGGCATGCCTTCAGCGCCTGGCCCCTCGAGGGGTGACGAGGTAGAGGGAGTATCGAAGCATTCGGCGGATGCCCTCTCGGCTGCCACGGTCGTGACGAAGCGGAGCAAAACCCGGGGGTGACCCCGCAACAGAGGCCGCTTCGGTGTGGGAGACGGGATCGACCCGTCTGGTGCCGGTCTCCAACCGAGAAGGAGACACCATGTGCGGCATCGTCGGCTACGTCGGCCCGCGCCAGGCCCAGGACGTCCTCGTCGCCTCACTGCGACGCCTCGAATACCGCGGGTACGACTCCGCGGGCATCGCGGTGTCGAACGGTGGTGCCATCGAGATTCGCAAGGCGGCCGGAAAACTCGATCGGATGGCAGCGATGGTCGGGGCGAATCCACTCATGGGGACCCTCGGCATCGGCCACACCCGCTGGGCGACCCATGGGGTCCCCAACGACGTCAACGCCCATCCACACTTCGACGAGACCGGTGAGTTCGCCGTCGTCCACAACGGCATCATCGAGAACTATCTCGACCTCAAAGAAGAGCTCTCGGAGGCCGGGCACACGTTCGTTTCCGATACCGATACCGAAGTGCTGATCCACCTCATCGCCGACGAGTACGACGGAGACCTGGCAGAGGCGGTCCGTCGCGCCGTCGCCCGTGCCACAGGGGCCTATGCGCTCGTGACGATGTCCGCCAAGGAGCCCGACCGGATCGTTGCCGTGCGCATGATCAGTCCGCTGGTGATCGGCATCGGTGACGGAGAGACATTCCTCGCGTCCGACATTCCGGCGATCCTGCCGTATACGGATCAGATGCTGGTGGTCGAGAATGGCGAGATGGTGACGCTCACCCTCGAAGGAGCGGTGATCGAAACCCTCGACGGGGAACCGGTGGAGCGCGCACCGCAGAAGATCACCTGGACGGTCGAGCAGTCCGAGAAGTCCGGCTTCCCGCACTTCATGCTGAAGGAGATCTACGAGCAGCCCGGCGTGATCGACGAGACCCTCCGGGGGCGCCTCCTCCGAGACGGGTCCGTCACTCTGGAGGCGGTCGACTTCCCCGACGGCTTCGTCGACAACCTCTCGAAGATCTGGGTGACTGCCTGCGGGACCGCCTACCACGCAGGGCTGGTCGCCCGAGAAGTGTTGGAGAAGACGCTGCGCATTCCCGTCGAGGTCGAATACGCCCACGAGCTGCGGTACCGAGATCCTCTGATCGACCCGGGAACGTTGACGGTCGCCATCAGCCAGTCGGGGGAGACCGCCGACACCCTTGCCGCCGCCCGGCTTGCCAGAGAGCGAGGGTCACGACTTCTCGCCATCACGAACGTTGTGGGATCCACGCTGAGCCGGGTCGCCGACGACGTCCTGTACACGAGAGCCGGCCCCGAGATCGCCGTCGCGTCGACCAAGGCATATGTCGCCATGCTCGTCGGTGAGTACATGCTCGCTCTCCGGCTCGGTCGCGCCCGTGGGACGGTGTCGGACGCTCGCGCCGCCGAACTGGCCGCCGAACTGTGGACGCTGCCCGACAAGGCGGCTCAGGTGCTGGAACATGACGCGGCGATTCTCGAGATTGCCGACCGGTTTGCGAGCACGTCGGACGTGTACTTCATCGGCAGGGGTCTCGACTACGCGGTGGCGACCGAAGGATCGTTGAAGCTGAAGGAGATCTCCTACATGCACTCGGAGGCGATGCCCGCCGGTGAACTCAAGCACGGCACGCTCGCGCTCATCACCGAAGGCACGCCGGTCGTGGTCATTCTGACCCAGCAGCACCTGTACGACAAGACGATCTCTGCACTGCTGGAGGTGAAAGCCAGGGGAGCCCACGTGCTCGCGCTCGCCTACGACGATGACGATCAGGTGGACAAGTACGCCGATGAGGTGCTGCGCATCCCGAGGACCTACGACTTCCTCAGCCCCGTCCTGTCGATCATCCCGCTCCAGTTGCTCGCCTACCACGCCGCCCGGGTGCTGGGCCACGACATCGACATGCCGAGGAACCTGGCCAAGAGCGTCACGGTGGAGTAGGGCAGGGGGTTCGCCGGCCAGATCGTCTGGGGGTGACAGGGGGGGGGCGTGGAGGCGTAACATCACCACGCATGACACGCAGGCGGGGAGCGCCGTGCGACGCCCGCCCGTCTCCAAGCCAGGGGGTGGCACATGCGTGCAAGAATCATGGTGGTTGGGTTTCTCGCCGCGGTCATGGTGCTCGCGATGGCAGCGACGGCGCTCGCCATCGAGGTCCAGGAGGACCACTTCCGGACCGGTCGCGGGTACTCGCACACGACCGAGAGATTCGGGATCTTGGAGTCCTACGACGAGCGGGATTGGCGGCCCGACGGTTACGACACGGGGAAGCGTCGGTATGTCCCCTTCCAGAACCTGTGGGATGCCACCAGGACCCACTGGGCTCATAACATCGGGGCGTGACCACGAGGTGGCCAGTCGACGTCGGATCGCACGGTGGCTGGGCGCCGCCGCAGTCGTCGGTTCGCTGATCGGCGGGTGCGCCCAGGAGTCGCCGGCACCCGTCATCAATCCGACGTCGGCATCGATGGTCACGCCGCCGCCGGTACCCGGTGCCACGACCGCCGCCATTACCACGACCATGGTCGCCTCGACGACCACGGCCTTCCGGCCGGTCGAGATCGTCGACGACGTGCGGGAGTGGGCGACGCTCGGCACGTCACTCCTCGATGCGGAACCTCCGTCCGACTTCGACGGCCAGGTGCTCGTGTTCGATCGTCGCGGGGCCGAGTACCAGGGGCAGGCGCTCTGGGCGTACGACGGGACGCGCGCCTACGAGCTGCATCGGACCCCGCCGTCCTGGATCATCAACGACGCGTGGGTGGACGACGGCCGGGTCGCGCTCCTCGAGTACGAGGATCGGACAGGGGAGTACCGGCTGTGGGTATTCGATCTCCGATCCGGTAGCGGTACCGTTATCGAGAAGCGTACCGAGCCGGCCGGCCCGCCGGCGGTCGTTCCCCTCATGCATCTGAACGGTTCGTGGCTTGTGTGGTTCACGGACGCCCCAGAAGGTGACCGGCTGTGTGTCCGGGTCCGGAACCTCGACACTGGGGAGGTCCTCGACGCTCATTGCGCCGATGATCCATCGATAGCGTTCGGCCCTCCACGGATCGACTGGCCCATCGTCGCGTTCACGGAGACGGCGGATGGGTCGTCGAACGAGTCCTGCGGGTCGCTGGACGTCGTGCATCTCCCCGATGGAAAGCTCACCCGCTATGAGGCGAGGCACTGCGGTGTCTTCGACGGCGCGGCGAGCGGCAAGACGGTTGCGTGGACGGACCAGCCGGCCCCGTTTCGCAACGAGGCGGGCGAGTCGGGCGTCGACTACTGGGACGTGCCGGTTTTCGGTGTCGAGGATGGTGACGTCGTCGGCTTGGGGCACGGTGTCGCCGGGTCGGTGATGGCGTGCGACGGTATTGCCTATTGGCTCTACGGTGGCGGGAAGGACTCTTCCGAGATCCGCGCCTGGCAGCCCGGAGGGCCGGTCCGGACCATCTACCGGACTCCGGACGAAGGCTTCGGACGCCGGTACGCGTTGACGAGGCCGGGGTGCCACGGAGATGTCGTGACCGCCGAACAGGCGGGCTGGCAGGCCGACGCCCCCGAGGAGTTCCTCGTCATGGGTGATACTCCCTCGGGGTGGACGGTGTTCACCTCGGTTCCGCCGACCACCGCGTTCGAGGCGACCCCGGACACCTACATCCAGGAGGTGCGGGTGGCCCAGACCGCCGAGTCCTGGTCGGCCGACCTGTCGGATCAGGATCTCGTGGATCTGGCGAAGGGGGTCTGCGCGAACCTCGAGAGGCAGCCGTCGCCAGGCGACATGCAGCAGGTGTTCTTCTCGACGGAGGGGCCTCGCGTGATGACCCAAACGGGCATGACCGAACCAGAGTTCAACAGCTGGGCGAGGATCGCGTTCCGGTCCTACTGTCCTGCCGCCCTCGTGGTGTTCGAGCAGTAGGGCAACTGCGGTCGCGGGCCGGCGACACCGCCCGGGTGCCGGGGCACGACATCGACATGCCGAGGAACCTGGCCAAGAGCGTCACGGTGGAGTGACGCTGTCGCGGCGGTGACGGGGCAGGCTGTCTTTCGGGCGGCGAGACGGTAGCGTGGCCCCATGCGTGTCATCGGTCTCGGAATCGACCTGGCCGAGATTGCCAGGGTGCAACGGTTGCTGGAGAAGTACCCGCGGTTTCCCGAGCGAGTGTTCACCGACCATGAGCGCGCCTACGCGTCACGGTACGCAAACCCTGCGAGTCGGTTCGCCGCCCGCTTCGCCGGCAAGGAGGCGGTGATGAAGAGCCTCGGTGTCGGATGGCGGCACGTCGGATGGAAGGACATCGAGATCACCGGCGGGGGCCGGCCCCGGGTGAACCTTTCCGGACGCGCCCTGGCCCGAGCCGAACGGCTGGGGGTCACCGAGGTGCTGGTCACGATCACCCACACCGACGACACGGCCATGGTCTTCGCGATGGCCCTCGAACAGGCCGAGTAACCGTTGAACCCAGGGCTCGTAGGGGTCGCCACGACCCCCCTGAGCCCTGGGTTCAACGGTTTGTCACCGATCGAGGCGGTTTCGGAGCTCCTCGATCCTTGCGCGGAGTGCCGGCATGTTGTTCCACCGCTCATGGACCGCTCGGAGATACTGGACGTCCCGAGGCTCCAGTCCGCCCCCCGATGGGCTGCCGCCTCCCAGCGACGTCCTCGCCTTCTTGATTTGCTGGGATACGAGCTGTTCGAGCTGTCGTTCAAGGGTCGCCAGCTCTTCCTCGAGCATGGCCCGTCCTTGCGGATGCGCGGAGAAGCGTGCCTGGACACGCTCTCGCAGGTCGGCTTGCTCTGCTTCGAGCGCATCACGCATCGAGGGATCGGGGTCGTTCGCCAGTCGGGTGGCGATGGCGGCGAGCCGCTCGCGCAGTTGGTCGATCGTTGGGTCCATCGCCATTCACGATACCTCTTGAACCCAGGGCTCGTAGGGGTCGTGGCGACCCCCCTGAGCCCTGGGTTCAAGACGCACTCACCATGGCGGGCTCCCAGGTACCATCGACACCGATGCAACCTGTGCTTACCCCCGCCGCATCGGCACGCCTCGACGCCGCCTCGTCGGATCCCGGCCCCGTGCTCATGGAACGAGCCGGCCTGGGCGTCGCCCTCGCCGCGGTGAGAATGGGAGCCCGGTACGGAGCCAGAGCGATCGTTTTGGCCGGACCCGGCAACAACGGCGGCGACGGTTATGTTGCCGCCCGTTATCTGCACCGGCGCGGCGTCGCCGTGCAGGTGCATGCGCTTGCCGAGCCGAAGACGCCCGACGCCGAATGGGCGCACGCGGGAGCGGTCGATGAAGGCGTCTCGGTCCGTTCGATCGGAGTACCGCAGCCCGCCGATCTGATCATCGATGCAGTCTTCGGCGCGGGCTTTCGCGGGAGTCTTCCCGACGTCCTCATTCCGTGGACCGAGACCGACATGCCGGTCCTTGCCGTCGACATCCCCAGCGGCCTCGACGGCACCACCGGCCGCGTCGAAGGGTCCGTCTTTACGGCGACCACCACCGTGACTTTCCACAGTCCGAAGGTCGGCCAGATCATCGGTCGCGGTCCGGACGTTTGCGGACGTCTCGAAGTGCGCGACATCGGGCTTGTCGGTGGGGACGCAACGTTCCTGCTTACGGAGGAGAGTGACGCACCCCGGCCGGAGAGGGCGCGTACCGCCCACAAGTGGTCTGCCGGGTCGGTCCTCGTGGTCGGCGGCTCACCGGGGATGACCGGCGCTCCTCTTCTGGCCGCCCGATCCGCGCTGCACGCCGGAGCAGGGTCGGTCTCGATCGCTTGCCCCGGAGCGTTGCAGACCGTCTACGCGGGGGCCGCTCCAGAGCTGCTCACGACGGGAATCGGCAGCGGAGTTCGGTTCGAGCAGGCCGATGCCCAGACCGTCGCCGCGGCCGCGGAACGCTTCGACCTGATCGCCCTCGGTCCCGGTCTTGGTCGCGGCCGGGAAGGCTTCGTCACCTCACTGCTCGAAGCCTGGGACGGTCCGCTGCTCATCGACGCCGACGGGATCAATGCGCTCTCCGGTCCGGAGGCGCTCGCAGAGCGCCCGTCCCCGACAGTCATCACGCCGCACGTCGGGGAATTCCGCCGCCTCACCAACATGGACGCGACCTACGAACACGCAGCCGAGCTTGCCGCCGCGGCCGGCACCGTCGTCGTCCTCAAAGGATCACCGACGTTCGTGATGGGGGCGGAGCGCTGGGTCGTGACGAGCGGAGGCCCCGAGCTCGCGACGATCGGCACCGGTGACGTGCTCACCGGGCTTCTCGCAGCGCTGTGGGCGAGGGGCCTCGACGCCGAAACGGCGGCACGCTCCGCGGCGTACTGGCACGGTCGCGCGGGAGCTCGTCTTGGTGCGAGAGAGACGGTGACTGCAGATCTCCTGGCAACGGAAGTCGGGAAGATCGCATGGTGAGACCCTCGTGGGCCGAGATCGACCTCGGCGCCGTCGCAGACAACGTGCGGACACTGGGCAAACTCGTCGCTCCGGCGACTGTGTGCGCGGTCGTGAAAGCAGACGGATACGGGCATGGTGACGTGCCCGTTGCCGAAGCCGCCATCGGCGCCGGAGCAGACATGCTCGCCGTTGCGCTGGTCGAAGAGGGAATCCGCCTGCGCGAGGCGGGAATAGAGGCCCCGGTGCTGCTGCTGTCGGAGCCTCCGGTACAGGGTGCCGCCGAGGTCATCCGCTGGAACCTCACGCCGACCGTGTATCGGACGGAGTTCGCCGCAGCGCTCTCGGAAGTGACTCCAAGGACGGTTCCGGTGCATGTCAAGGTCGACACCGGTATGCATCGCGTCGGCGTGGCGACCGACGACACGCCGGACCTCATCAGGAGAGTCGTCGCCGACCCGAACCTGCGGCTCGACGGCGTGTGGACCCACCTGGCCGTCGCCGACGAGGACGATCTCTTCACCGAAGAGCAGCTGGAACGATTCGCGAGGGTCTTGGCAGATCTCGACACGCTCGGGATCGACATCCCCATCCGGCATGCGGCGAACACGGCGGGTGCCATTCGTTATCCCCCGGCGCGTTTGGACATGGTGCGTATCGGCATCGGCATCTATGGGATCAACCCTGCGCCGGATCTCATCACCGACGTTCCGTTGCGTCCGGCGATGCGGATCGTCTCCGAGGTGGCGATGGTTCGACGGTATCCGGCCGGGATTCGACCCTCCTACGGGCGTCGGCGTGCGCTCCCCAAGGAGGCAACGGTGGTCACCGTTCCCATCGGCTACGCCGACGGCTTGCCGAGATCCCTTGCCTCCGAGGGCGAAGTGCTGATCGGAGGCCGGCGGCATCGACTCGCCGGCAACGTCACGATGGATCAGATCCTTGTCGACGTCGGCGACACGTCGGTGAAGGTCGGAGATGAAGTCGTGCTGATCGGGAGCCAGAACGGAGACGAGATCACCGCGACCGAATGGGCCGAACATCTCGGGACGATCGCGTACGAGATCGTCTGTCAGATCGGTCCGCGGCTGCCGAGGAGGTATCTGTGACCACGATCACTGCGGTTCCCGGGATCCGTGTCGGCCATTGGACCGACACCGAAGCAAAGACCGGCTGCACCGTCGTGTCGCTCCCGGAGCCGAACGTCGTTGCGATCGAGATCCGCGGCGCCGCGCCAGGGACCAGGGAGAGCGCCCTGCTGGCGCCGGGGATGAGCGTCGAAACCGTCCAGGCGATTCTGTTGACCGGAGGTTCGGCGTTCGGCCTCGCTGCCGCGGACGGTGTGATGAGAGAGCTCGAAGCCGAAGGTCGCGGGTATCCGACTCCGACAGGTCCGGTTCCCATCGTGCCGGCTGCGGTGATCTACGACCTGCTCACCGGCGACCCTTCCATCCGGCCCGGGCCCGACGAAGGCGCGGCGGCCTACCGTGCAGCGTCCGATCGAGCCGTCGAATCGGGCCCGATCGGTGCGGGTGCCGGAGCGCTGGTCGCCGGGTGGCGAGGGGCGTTCCAACCCGGCGGGCTCGGATCCGCCGCCGTGACCGCCGGTGACGCGACCGTGGCCACACTGGCCGTCGTCAACGCCGTCGGGGATGTCTTCACCCTTTCGGGCACACCACTCACCGGAGGCTCGGCAGAGCCGGGGCCGCCCGTGATCCCGCCGGTACCCAACACCAACACGACGCTCATCGTCGTGGCCACCGACGCCGAGCTCACCCGCTCCGAGCTGACCAGAGTCGCCGTTCGCGCGCAAGATTCTCTCGCTGTGTGCGTCAGACCGTCGCATACTCGATATGATGGCGATGCCGCGTTCGCGGTCTCCTGCGGGAATGTTCAGGCCGACGTCGATGCCGTCGCCGAAGGAGCGTTTGCCGCGACGGGGTATGCGATCCAGGCGGCGCTGACATGGCGGAAGACGACTGAGGACACGTGACGGACGCACACGAGGCACTTCGAGAACTCGAGGAACGCGCCCGTGCCTGCACGGCGTGTCGACTCGCCGAGACCAGAACCACCGTAGTGTTCGGTGACGGCTCTGCGGACGCCCGCGTCATGTTCGTCGGGGAAGGCCCTGGAAGGAACGAGGACCTACAAGGCGTACCGTTCGTCGGGGCGGCCGGGCAGCTTCTGAACCGTCTCCTCGAAGAGGTCGACCTCCGACGCGAAGACGTGTACATCGCCAACGTCGTCAAGTGCCGTCCTCCCGGAAACCGGGACCCGAAGCCGGACGAGATCGAAGCCTGCAAAGGGTATCTTGCCGGGCAGATCCAGCTCATCGATCCCGACGTGGTCTCGACGCTCGGCAACTTCGCCACCAAGCTGTTGCTCAAGCAGGAGATGGGCATCACGAGACTTCGCGGCCATGCGTACCCTTGGTGGAATCGCACCGTCGTTCCGACGTTTCATCCGGCTGCGGCACTGCGCGGAGGCGAGTCGGTCTTGAGTCGTATGCGCGAGGACTTCTTGCTGATCGAAGGGGTACTGTCCAGGACGGCCGAGGTGGAAGAGGAAGAACCCGAGCAACTGGGACTGTTCGGAT
This sequence comes from Actinomycetota bacterium, assembly GCA_013152275.1. Classification (NCBI taxonomy): domain Bacteria; kingdom Bacillati; phylum Actinomycetota; species Actinomycetota bacterium. The sequence goes on from JAADGS010000025.1 coordinate 18,620, forward strand.
GAACATAACGTCATCTTCTGAAGTGGAGACCCGGTCGGCAGGCCGCCGTCTCGCCAGCCTCCTCCGGCCCAACGATGTCGTGCTGCTCTGCGGGGAACTCGGATCCGGCAAGACGGCATTTGTGGCAGGCCTCGCCGAAGGTCTCGGTGTCGAAGACCAGGTGACCAGCCCCAGCTTCGTGCTCGTTCGCCGCTACCAGGGAGGCTTCATCCCTCTCATCCATGCGGACGTCTATCGGCTCGGGTCTCTGAACGAACTGTCGGACCTCGATCTGCTCGACGAGGCCGACGACGCAATCCTCGCCGTCGAGTGGGGTGACGCCGTGGAGTCGGCGATGCCAGGCGAGTATCTGCGGGTGCAGTTCGAGGTCGAAGAGAATGGGCTTCGCCGGATCAGTCTCGTAGGTCATGGGCCGGCATGGACCGATCGGAGCCTCGAGGATGTGTTCGAATGAAACTGCTTGCAATCGAGACCGCCACGCCTGCCTCTTCCGTCGCGCTCGGAGAGGATCGGTGCACGGTCGCGTCGGCCGCCAAAGTCGATCGTAGAGGTCACGCAGCGTTCATCGTTTCCGCTCTCGACTATCTCTTCGACCAGGCCGGATGGGTTCCCGCCGACGTAGATGCCATTGCGATCGATATCGGACCCGGTCTGTACACGGGCATTCGGGTCGGTCTGGCCACTGCTCAGGGTCTCGCCGCCAGCCTCGGTGTCCCCCTCGTCCCGATCGTTTCGCTGGACGCCGTTGCCCTCGAAGCGACGACCGGTCACCGCCATATCTGGTCCGTCATCGATGTGCGCCGTGGGGAGGTGGCCGTCGCGTCATACCAACCGGTTCCCGGGGGAGTCGTGCGAGATGGCGACCCCAGGATCGTCACTCCGAACCACCTGCGCGCCCTGCTCGAGTCGGATCCCCAGAATGCTCTCGTTGTCGGCGACTGGGAGATCCTCGACGAAACCGTGCTCCGAGGGTTGCATCGGATCAAGGCCGGCCGCCCTCGCTACCCGTCGGCAGAGGCGCTCCTCGGTCTGGCGGTCGGACCGGTGGAACGCCAGGAGTTTCCGTCCAATAGCGACGTTCGGCCGCTCTATCTGAGAGAGCCGGACGTGAACATCAACTGGGCACAGTTCCGCAGGGAGGTGCCGTGGTCGGAGTTGCCATGACGAGCATCCGCCCGATGGTGGTCGAGGACGTGCCGGCAGTGTTGGCGCTGGAAAGGGAGACGTTCGCCCAGCCATGGGATGAAGAGATCTTGCGCAGTGAGGTGGTTGCCGCCAATCGTGTCTACCTGGTCGCCGAAGGTCCGGACGGGACGATCAACGGCTATGGAGGCCTGCTCTTGAACGGAGACGAGGCCCACGTCGTCACACTTGCGACATCGCTACGGGGACGTGGCCTGGGGACCAGGCTCATGCTCGGGCTGGTCGAGGCCGGTCTCGACCTTGGGGCTCATCATCTCACCCTCGAAGTGCGGGCATCGAATCGGACCGCACAGGAGCTGTACCGCAAGTTCGGGATGGCGCCGGTCGGCATTCGCAAGGAGTACTACACCGATGAAGACGCACTTGTGATGTGGGCACCCGACGTTGCCATGCCCGAGTACCGGGCCCGGCTCGACGAGATCCGAAGGAGTCTGCAATGAGCGGCGGCCCTGTCGTCCTGGCTTTCGAAACGAGTTGTGACGAGACTGGTGTGGCGGTTGTGCGAGGCACCGAGATCCTCTCCAACATCCTCGCGTCACAGACGGAGATCCACGCGCGGTTCGGCGGTGTCGTTCCCGAGGTCGCGGCAAGGGCACACGTCGAGTCGATCCGCTCGCTGACCCATCGGGCACTTGGCGAGGCGGGAGTACATCCCGACGATCTCGACGGCGTCGCGGCAACCCAAGGCCCCGGGCTCGTCGGCGCGCTGTTGGTGGGGTTCTCGTTCGCCAAGGCGACGGCATGGGCGCGAAGCATTCCGTTCGTGGGGATCGACCACATGGAAGGGCACTTGATGGCTCCAAGGCTTCAGCACACCGACTTCGAGCCTCCGGCGGTCGTGATCCTCGCTTCCGGCGGCCACAGCCAGATCGTGCACGTTCCCCGCTGGGGCGAGTACAAGGTGCTCGGCAGGACGATCGACGATGCGTCCGGCGAGGCATTCGACAAGCTGGCACGGTTCATGGGTCTGGGCTACCCGGGAGGGCCGGCGATCGACAAGGCATCCGAGGACGGAGATCCACGAGCGCTGAAGTTCCCTCGAGCCCTCGCCGATCGACGCTACGACTTCTCGTTCTCGGGTCTCAAGACCTCCGTCGTGACGTTTATCAAGAAAGCGAGTGCCGCCGGCACGCTACCGCCCCTGGCCGACGTGGCCGCCTCCATCCAGGAGGCGATCGTCGACGTGCTCGTGACCAAGACCTTCAACGCCGTCGAGGACACCGGCGCGGAGACGGTGGCAGGCGGTGGCGGCGTGCTTTCGAACCGGAGGCTGCGGGCCAGGATGCAGGAGGAGGCGGATCGACGCGGTGTACGCCTTCTCCTTCCCGACCCGATTCTGTGCACCGACAACGCGGCGATGATCGGTGCTGCCGGCGCCTATCACCTCACCGAAGGTCACTTCTCCGACTGGGGATCTTCGGTCGATCCGTCCATGACGCTATGAATGGCAAAGGGTTTCCGATAGGGCGGGTCCACGGCATCCCGATCACCGCCGACGCTTCGTGGTTGATCATCTTCTTCTTGATCTGGATGTTCTTCTGGACCGACCTCGTCGCCGCAGCCGATCAGGGAACCGTGGCTTCTGCAGGGGGCGCCGGCTTCTGGGTGGGTGCCCTCGTCGGGACGGTGCTGTTCTTTGGCAGCATCATCGTGCACGAACTCAGTCACTCGCTCGTCGCCGTCGGGCGAGGGATTCAAGTCAAGCGTATACATCTCTTCGTGTTTGGCGGGGTGTCGGAGATCGAAGAAGAGGCGACGACGCCTGGAGCCGAGTTCGCCATCACGATCGCCGGGCCGCTCGCTTCGGTCATTCTCGGCGCCATGTTCTTCGGGTTCTCCTTCCTCTTCGCGGACGGCACGATCGTTCGTCACCTGACGGAGCGGCTCGCCTTCGTGAATGTCGTGCTCGGCGTATTCAATCTGGCGCCCGGATTCCCTCTGGACGGCGGCCGTGTACTGCGGTCGATCGTCTGGAAGATCACGGGCGATTTCGATCGGGCGACGAGGGTTGCCGCGATGGGCGGGCGCGGGGTGGCGTTGTTGCTGGTCGTCGTCGGGGTCATCGATCTGTTTACGAGAGGCGATCTCGGGGGTCTCTGGTGGATCGTGCTCGGCTGGTTCCTGTTTCAGGCTGCCGGTTCCGCCTTGGTGCAGATGGAGACCAAGAAGGTCCTGCATGGCGTCACGGCCGGGCAGATCATGACGCCGACACCCATCGCCGTGGACGGTGACCTCACGTTGCAGGATCTGTTCGACAACTTCTTCATGCAGCACAACTACTCCTGTTTTCCGGTGATCGAGGGAGGGAGGGTGCGGGGGCTCATCAGCCTGCGCGAGCTTCGTGAAGTGGATCGCCGGCATTGGCCGACGGTGCGAACCTCCGACGTGATGCGGCGGCTGGAGCCCGAGGACGCCGTGTCATCCGAGACGGACGTCGAGACGCTCTTGCCCCGGCTCGTCGGGGAGGGTCGAAGGGTCGTGGTCGTGCGCGACGGCCGACTCGTCGGGATCATCTCTTCTTCCGACATCGCACGCTGGATGCAGCGTCACAAGCTCTAGGAGGATCGCTGCACGAGGCGTACTTCGTATTTCGTATCGCGATCGGTGTCGGCGCGGAGTCACGGGGCGATCGTCGCGAATCCCGGTCACGAACGCCGTGGGAGCCAATGGCACGAGCCGCCACGCTCGCCCCGCAACTGTGTATCGATGCGGTGCCGCGGTACCGAATACCGGTGGGCCGAATGCGGTGAGCGAAGCGAGCAACGTCCTCGTGAGGCCGCGATATCGTGATTAGCACTCGTATGCGGAGAGTGCTAACCTTTAGCACTCAAGGAACAGGAGTGCTAAGGCAACTCGAAGGAGGGTTCTGCATGAAACTCCAGCCTCTGGGTGACCGTGTGGTCGTCAAGCCCAATGACGAGGAGGAAGCTCGTACGGCTTCCGGTCTCGTAATCCCGGACACCGCCAAGGAAAAGCCGCAGCTCGGCGAGGTCCTTGCCGTGGGTCCTGGTGAAATCAACGACAGTGGTGATCGGGTACCCATCGACGTCAAGAAGGGCGACACGGTCGTCTACTCGAAGTACTCGGGCACCGAGATCAAGCTGGAAGGTGACGAATACCTGATCCTCTCCGCGCGTGATCTCCTCGCGGTCGTCAATTAGGAGGATCAATGGCTGCAAAGGAACTACGGTTCGACGAGGACGCGCGTCGCGGCCTCGAGGCCGGTGTGAACAAGCTGGCCGACGTCGTGAAGGTGACGCTCGGGCCAAAGGGTCGCAACGTCGTGTTGGAGAAGAAGTGGGGCGCACCCACGATCACCAATGACGGCGTCACGATCGCAAAGGAAGTTGAGCTGGAGGACGCATGGGAGAACATGGGTGCCCAGCTCGCGAAGGAAGTGGCGACGAAGACCAACGACGTCGCCGGTGACGGAACTACCACCGCCACCGTGCTCGCTCAGGCAATGGTTCGCGAAGGGCTGCGCAACGTCGCCGCCGGCGCAAATCCGATGGAGCTGAAGCGGGGCATGGAACAGGCCGTTGCCAAGGTCGTCGAGTTCATCGGCGAGTTCTCCAAGGACATCGAGTCTCGTGACGAGATCGCTCACGTGGCCGCCATCTCGGCTGCCGACTCCATGATCGGCGAACGTATCGCCGAGGCGATGGACAAGGTCGGCAAAGACGGAGTGATCACCGTCGAAGAGGGACAGACGTTCGGTATCGAACTCGAGTTCACCGAAGGTATGCAGTTCGACAAGGGCTTCATCTCGCCGTACTTCGTCACCGACCCCGACCGGATGGAAGCGGTGCTCGAGGATCCGTACATCCTCATCGCCAACCAGAAGATCTCTGCCGTCAATGACCTGCTTCCCGTACTGGAGAAGGTCATGCAGACCGGCAAACCGATCATGGTCCTTTCTGAGGACGTCGAGGGCGAAGCGCTGGCCACACTGGTGGTCAACAAGATCCGCGGGACGTTCTCGTCCGTGGCGGTGAAAGCGCCCGGCTTCGGTGAGCGGCGCAAGCAGCAGCTGCAGGACATTGCCATCCTCACCGGTGCCACCGTGATCTCCGAGGAGGTCGGGCTGAAGCTCGAGAACGTGTCCGTCGACATGCTCGGGAAGGCCCGCAAAGTCGTCGTCACGAAAGACGACACGACGATCGTCGACGGGGCAGGATCCAAGGCGGACGTCGAGGCCCGGATCAAGCAGATCAATCGTGAGATCGAGAACTCGGATTCCGATTGGGATCGGGAGAAGCTTCAGGAGCGTCTGGCGAAGCTCGCCGGCGGTGTGGCCGTCATCAAGGTGGGGGCTGCCACCGAAGTGGAGCTGAAGGAGAAGAAGCACCGTATCGAGGACGCCCTGTCTGCGACCCGCGCTGCGGTGGAAGAAGGCATCGTGCCCGGTGGCGGTGTCGTTCTGCTCCGTGCCCAGGATGTCGTGGAGAAGATGCGTGGCGGTACCGACGACGAGAAGACCGGCCGGTCGATCGTGCGCAAGGCGCTCGAAGAGCCGTTGCGTCAGATTGCCGTCAACGCCGGCTTCGAAGGCGGCGTCGTGGCCGCCCGGGTTCGCGATGAAGGCGGTACGTCCGGCTTCAACGCTGCGACCGGTGTGTTCGAGGACCTGCTCGGCGTGGGCGTCATCGACCCCGCCAAGGTCACCCGCTCCACCGTTCAGAACGCTTCGTCGATCGCGAGCTTGCTGCTCACGACCGAGGCGCTCATCGTCGAGAAGAAGGAAGAAACACCGTCGATGCCTGCCGGAGCTCCCGGCGGTCCCGGCATGGACTTCTAGAAGACCCTCGTTCGAGGAAAAGCGGGGCCCTTCGGGGTCCCGCTCTTCTGCGTCCATGGGGAGTCCGGCGGCGGGCTCGTCCGGCCGTGACTCGATCTGACGGCCCGGTCGGTAGGCGCACTTCGCCGATCCGGGCGAACGAGCGGCTTCCAGTCCGGTCTCGGATGTTGCGGGAGGGTCCCGCCGGGGGGCGGCGGCCTGTCAACGTTCACGAGGCGCTGGCGTCGACGTGAGGTTGCGATGCAAGGTAGTCGCGCCGGGGCGGCGGCCTGTCAACGTTCGTGAGATGTTGGCGTCGACGTGAGGTTGCGATGCAAGGTAGTCCCGCCGGGCGACAGCCTGTCAACGTTCACGAGGCACTGTTCGCCTCATGAGTGGGGGATGGTGTACTGCTCGCCTTTTCGGTATTCGTGGTCGAGCAGTCCCCACACCGAGTGGTCGAGCCACTGGCCTCGGACTTTGATCTCCTCTCTGAGGACACCCTCGCGCACGAACCCCAACTTCTCCGCCACCCGCTCGCTGCCTCGGTTCCCGAGCGCGATACGCAGGATTGCTCGATGAAGGTTCATCTCGTCAAAGGCGATTTTCAGGGCTCGCCCCGTTGCCTCGGTGGCGATGCCCCTGGCCGTTTCGTCGGTGCGTACCCAGTAGCCGATCTCGCCGGTGCGGAACGACTTGGAGAGGAACCAGATGGAGATGTTGCCGAGATGGTGACGGGGCCTCTCGGGGTCGCGGATGGCGAGATCGAACGCTTTTCCCTCTTTCCAGGAGCGGATGCTCTCGCGTATGTATGCCTGCGCATCCAGGCGTCCGTAGCCGGCGTGCGCCCAGGGGAGCCACTGCTGGAGTTCCGGGAGCGAGGCCCTGACGGCCTCCACCAGCGGCAAGGCGTCGCGCCGTTCAAATGGCCGGAGGATGAAGCGGGGGGTCGTGCGAGCGGCGGTATCGAGAGTTTCCACTGTTGCACAGCCTATCGCCCGTCGTACGATGCTTGGGTGCACAGGTTGAATATCCACGGGGTGAGCGCCGAGGCTCCGAATACGGGCGGCCCGTCCGCCGCCGTTCTCGTGCCGATCTATCGCGAGGACGGGGCGGCTCATCTGATCATGATCAAGCGCCCCATGTCCATGCCGACCCACGCGGGGGATATCGCCTTTCCCGGAGGAAGGCCGGACCCGGGTGACGCAGGTCCCGTCGCGACGGCGCTCAGGGAGGCCGAGGAGGAGGTCGGGATCATTCCCGGAGATGTGAATCTTCTCGGCTTTCTTCCGGCGGTCGATACGGTGCAGTACCGACTTCCGGTCGTGCCGGTCGTCGGGTTCCTCGATGGTGTTCCGGATCTGCATCCTTCCGAGCGGGAGGTCGACAGGCTGTTCCGAACTCCGCTCGACGAACTGCGCGACGAGTCGGCCTGGCGTTGCGAGATGTGGTGGGGGCACCCGGTGTGGTTCTTCGATCTCGATGGCGATGTGCTGTGGGGGGCTACGGCATGGATGGTGCGCGAGCTGCTGGGTTTGTCGCTTTCCTGTCAATAGCAACGTCGGATAGCGACGCCAACATTGACGAGAAACCTCCAGCCCGATTCCTGTCAATAGCAGCGTCGGATAGCGACGCCGGCATTGACAAGAAATGTGAGGGTCTTCCCTTGCAGGCCGATTCTTGCTACGTAGAGGTGTGACTCCAGATCAGCAGATCGCCACTCTCGCACGTTCCCAGCACGGCGTCATTACACGTCGTCAGGCGCGAGATGCCGGTTTGTCATCATCGGGGGTAGATCGCAGGCTTCGTAGGGGGCACTTCCTTTCCGTGTATCCCGGCGTCTTCACCTTGAGTGGCGTTCCGTCGTCCCGCCTCCAGGGCCTGATGGCTGCCGTTCTGTCGACCGGCGCGGGCGCAGTCGCTTCACACGGCAGCGCTGCCGGACTCCTGGGGATGCTGCCCTGGCCCCGACAGATGCACGTTGCCATCAGACGTGGACGCTGGTCTCCCAAGACCTTCGTAGTCCATCGGTCCACAGACTTGGCGCCGGATCAGACGATGCTTCTGCGTTGCATTCCTACGACGGGACCCGCGCGTACGATCGTCGATCTTGGAGCAGCCGTGGGGCGACGGACCGTTGCCCTGGCCTTCGACAAAGCGTTGCGTGACCGACTTGTCACACTCGAAAGGGTGGCGGAGGTGATCGATGATGTCGCGCGTCAGGGTCGGACAGGAGTAGGCACGGCAAGGGCGTTGTTGGAGATCCGACTGAAGTGGCGAGGCGATACCGAAAGCCCTCTGGAGGATCTATTGCGTCAGCTCTTGGCAGACGCCGGTTTGCCGATTCCCATGGCGCAGCATCCGGTCCGGGATCGACTGGGGGTGATCGTTGCGAGGCTCGACTTTGCCTATCCGGAGAGGAAACTGGGGATTGAACTCGATGGCTTCCGATTCCACAGCGATCCGAAGACATTTGCGGACGATCGAGTCCGACAGAATGCCGTTCTGTCTGCAGGCTACCGCCTCTTGCGGTACACGGCTCGGGACCTTCGAGATACCCCGCAGCGCGTCGTGGCCGAGGTTGCCAGGTCGCTCGCCGAACTTCCCGTCAATAGCAGCGTCGGATAGCGACGCCGGCATTGACGAGAAACCTCCAGCCCGATTCCTGTCAATAGCAGCGTCGGATAGCGACGCCGGCATTGACGAGAAACCTCAAATCAGGTTGGCCGTCTCTCGGATCAGCTCCCAGGCCCGTCGGACGTGGCGCTCTTCGGTGCGGGTCTGACCGATCGACATCCGTAACGTGAACTTCCCGTCGAGCCTCGTGTGGGTGAGAAACAACCGGCCCGAGGCGTTGAGCCGGTTCATGATCGCCTCGTTGCGCTCGTCACCTTCGCGATGCCGGAAGCAGACCAGGTTCAGCGGCACCGGGGCGGCCAGCTCGAAGTCGGGATCGCCGGCGACCCACTCGGCGAACTCCTGGGCCAGGCGCAGGTGCTCTCGCACAATCGCCTGGAGACCCTCCACGCCGTAATGGCGGATGACGAACCACAGCTTGAGCGCCCGGAAACGCCTTCCGAGCGGCACGTGCCAGTCCCGATAGTCGAACACCTCGCCCGACTCGGACGCCTGGTTGCGCAGGTACTCGGGCAGGATGCTCAGCGTGCGGATCAGCACGGAGCGGTCCGCGACGAAGAAGGCGGTGCAGTCGAAGTTCGTCAGCATCCACTTGTGGGGGTTGAACACGTAACTGTCCGCCATCTCCAGCCCGTCGTGGATCCAGCGCATCTCCGGCAGCAGTGCCGCCGTTCCCGCGAGTGCGGCGTCGACGTGAAACCAGACACCGTGCCGGCGGCAGATCTCTCCGATGGCCCGTATCGGATCGATCGCCGTCGACGAGGTCGTCCCGACCGTCGCGCTCACGAACGCGGGGATCAGCCCCGCTTCCAGATCGGCGCGAATCGCAGCATCCAACGCCTCGGGGATCATGGCGAACGTGTCGTCCACGTCGATCATCCGAAGTCGATCGGATCCGATACCGACGACTCTGATCGCCTTCTCCAGCGAAGAGTGCGCCTGCGTCGACGTGTAGGCCACGAGCCGTGGATCGACTCCCTCACGATTCGACACGAACCCCGTTGCCCGTTCTCTGGCCGCCAGCAGGGCGGTGAGGGTCGCCGAGGAGGCCGAATCCTGGATGACGCCACCGCCTGCGCCGCTCGAGAGGAACCGTTCGGGGAGGCCGAGCATTTCGATGAGCCAGTCCATGACATGCGTCTCGAGTTCCGTTGCCGCCGGACTGGTCGTCCACAGCATGCCTTGGACCCCCAGGCCGGACGAGACCAGATCTCCGAGGACGGCGGGCCCCGAGCTGTTCGCGGGGAAGTAGGCAAAGAAGTTGGGCGACTGCCAGTGGGTGATCCCGGGGAGGATGATGTCGTCGAGGTCACCGAGGATCTCTCCGAACGGTTCTCCCTGGTGTGGCGGGCTCTGCGGCAGCGCGGCACGGATCTCTCCTGGCCGTACCTGCGAGAGGACCGGCAGATCCTCGACCCGTTCCAGGTAGTCGGCGATCCAGTCGATCACCGCTCGCCCGTGTCGCCGGAACTCATCCGAGGTCATGTGGTAGTCGCCGGGGTTCATGGACGCAGGTTATCGCCGTTCCTGCCGCCGGTACACCTCGGGGTTCGCGCATGCCGGCATCGGATCGCCTCGCAGGCCGGCGATGAGGTTCTCTGCGGCGAGGTCCGCCATGGCGATCCTCGTTGCCACCGTGGCAGATCCGAGGTGCGGAACGACCACGCAGTTGGGGAGGGTCAGGAGCGGATCGTCGGGAGGGATCGGCTCCGGGTCCGTCACATCGAGTGCGGCCGCTGCGATCTCACCGGTACGCAGTGCCCACTCGAGCGCACGGGGGTCCACGATGGCTCCCCGGGCGATGTTGGTCAGTGTGGCCGTCGGCTTCATGCGTCGAAACGCGTCCTTTCCGATCAGGTGATGCGTCTCGGCGGTGAGCGGGCAGGCAACCAGCACGTGGTCCGCCTCTTCGAGCAGGGCCTGCAGGGTCCTGTGCTCGACGCCGAGGGCGGCCTCGACCTGCGGACGACGGCTGCGGCTGCTGTACCGGACCTGCATTTCGAACCCGACGGCACGCTTTGCGACGGCGGTGCCGATGCGGCCGAGACCGATGATGCCGAGCGTCGTCGCGTGAACCTGCGCTCCGAGCAGCAACGCCGGTTCCCACCGCTGCCACTTCCCTGCCTTGACGTAGTCGACGCCTTCCACGACGCGTCGGGCTGCGCTCAGCAGCAATGCAAATGCCATGTCGGCGGTCGCCTCGGTCAACACGTCGGGTGTGTGACCCACCGCGATGCCCCGCCGGGTGCACGCCACCAGGTCGATGTTGTCTGTTCCGACGGCCATCGTGCTGATGGCTCGCAGCCTCGGCGCCGCATCGAGCACGTCGGTGTCGATCGAGTCGGTGAGCATGCAGAGCAGACCGTCCGCCTCTCGGATCTCGGCGAGCAGACGATCTCGCGGCAGCGCGCGGTCTTCCGGCCATGTCCAGACGGTGCCGGCATTCTCGAGCCGCTCTACGGCTGATCCCGGCGGTCTGCGGGTGACGACGATTCGGGTCATTGGAACGATGGTACCGACCCGGAAACCTTGAACCCAGGGCTCGTATGCGTCGTCACGACCCCCCTGAGCCCTGGGTTCGCCGATTGGGGGGTTCTGAAGCTGGAATCCCGGCGGGTTCTTCGGTAGCCTCCCAATGGTGAATGTGCATGTACCCGCGCGGTGGTGGCCCTGCTGATCGTCGCGGCGCGTGTTCGATATCTCGCCGGCGGCGTCGAGCCCCGGCGTTTCTCATGGAGGAACCGTGGAACGTAAGACCGTCTTCTCCGGGATCCAGCCCACCGGAGGGATCCACATCGGCAACTATCTGGGGGCGTTGCGCAATTGGGCGCGCCTGCAGGATGACTACGACGCGATCTACTGTGTCGTCGATCTGCATGCCATCACGGTCGACTACGACCCG
>JAADGS010000026.1:0-43982 GCA_013152275.1 Actinomycetota bacterium
GGGGTCGCCACGACCCCCCTGAGCCCTGGGTTCAAAGGAGGCGAGGCGTGAAGGCGCCGTGAGCGATCCGGGCGGGCTACGCGAGATACTCTGTGATGCGGTCCTGAGCCACTTCCATGACCTGAGCGGCGAGCGATCCGAGCGCTCGCGCGATGGCCAGTTCTTCGCCCACGAGAGGTATCAGGGGGTCGCCGGGGTTGCGTCGGGCCTTGCCGTAGGACTCGAAGCGATCTCCTTGGAGATCCAGGCGCGCGTGCACAGTGGTTTCGGTCCCATCTTCCTCGACGTGGAGGTTCACGTGAAAACTTCTTCTCATCAGGGGACCCCTTTCACGAGCATCGTGCCTCAACGCTCTCGTTGATGGAAGGGGGCGGAAGACCCTACGAGGTGGGCCGACCGGACTTTTGGAGAAGGGGGGAGCACTTCGCGTCCCAAGAGGGAGATGGGCGCCGGTTGGTCGGTCGAGGTGATCTGGATCGTGACCACGTCGGCGGCGAGATTCGTTGCGAGAGGCGGGGGGGCATCGACACTACCCTCCACGGAGGCGGCGACCATGTGGCGACCCGGGATCTCATCCCGGGGAAGCTCGTCGGAGGAGGGGATCGCCCGGACCATCTCGTCTCCCGGTTGAATCGCGGGGCTTCGCCCGAGAGGGGCGACAGTTCGATCCGTAGGGGCGGTCGGAGTGCCGTGGTCGACGTGATGGTGCGACTCGGTGCGATGGCTGAGGCGCATCCTGAGCTCATCGAAGTGGAGATCAACCTCCTCTCTGCGCGTGCCGGCGGTGCGGTCGCGCTCGGCTGACGCGTGTATGTTGGTGGCGGCGAGGCATGAGCGTGCGAGAATACGACCTTTGAGGAAGAGCGTGACCGACCGAAACCAACACAAGACCCGACGACCGTCCGGCTCGGACGACTCTCAGAACCTAGGGAAGCCTCCCGGTCCCGGCGGTTTGCCGGAGCGGCCGAAACTCTCTCCGTTGTGGTGGTTCATTCTCATTGGATTGCTCATTTGGAACGTGTTCTCGATTCTGGGTTCGGCCCCCAAGAAGGCGCCCCTCCCTTACACGGAGTTCCTTCGTCAGGTACGTGCCGACAACGTCGATCAGGTTCAGATCAAAGGCGATGCGATCATCGGCAAGCTGGTCCGTCCGATCAGTCTCGCCGCGGTGGAGGCGGCATCGGGTGTCACGACAACCACGGCCGCCAGTGGCAAGTCGACGACAACCACGACCAAAGTGGTCGAGTTCACCGAGTTCAAGACCACGTTTCCACAGAGCGTCGGCGACCCCAGACTGTTACCGCTCCTGGACGAGCATGGGGTCATCGTCAATGTTGAGCCGGCGACCACGACCTGGACGGCGCTCCTGATCAACGTTCTCCCGCTGGCCCTCTTGGTCGGCGTCCTGTGGTGGATGGGCAAGCAGACCATGCAGAGACAGTCCGGAATGCTTGGTTTCGGGAAGAGCAAGGCACGTGAATACACCACGGAACGACCGGACGTGTCTTTTGCCGATGTTGCCGGGGCAGAGGAAGCGAAAGCCGAGCTGGAGCAGGTGATCGGGTTCCTCAAGGATCCGGAGAAGTTCCATCGGATCGGAGCGCACCTCCCGCGCGGTTTCCTGCTCGTCGGACCCCCGGGAACAGGCAAGACACTGCTGGCAAAGGCCGTGGCCGGGGAAGCCTCGGTGCCATTCCTGAATATCAGCGCGTCCGAATTCGTCGAGATGTTCGTAGGCGTGGGTGCCAGTCGGGTGCGTGACCTCTTCCAAAAGGCAAAGGATATTGCACCGGCGATCATCTTCATCGACGAATTGGATGCCGTGGCACGCCGCCGAGGTGCGGGGTTGGGGACCGTGAACGATGAACGCGAACAGACCCTCAACCAACTTCTCACAGAGATGGACGGATTCGACGAACGGCAGAGCGTAATCGTGCTTGCTGCCACCAACCGGCCCGATGTGCTGGATCCCGCACTCTTGCGGCCGGGCAGGTTCGATCGGCAGATCGTCGTTCCCTTACCGAATCTGGAAGGCCGCCAAGGTATCTTGGAGATTCACACCAAGAAGCTTCAACTGTCTCCGGACGTAGATCTGGCCAAGCTGGCCCGGCGGACCATCGGCTTGAGCGGTGCGGACCTCGCCAATATCGCGAATGAGGCGGCATTGATTGCGGCCGAGGCCGGGGCGAAGACGGTGGGGGAGAAGGATTTCGATGCGGCGGTCGACAAGGTCACGCTCGGCGCGGAACGGCATATGCCGATGAGCGAGCACGACAGGAAACTGGTGGCCTATCACGAGTCCGGTCACACGCTCGTCGCCTGGTACTCGAAGCTGGCAGATCCGGTGGACAAAGTGACGATCGTTCCGCACGGATTGGCGCTCGGCGTGACGGAACAGCTTCCCGCCGAGGAGCGTGTCAACTACACCAAGGGGTACCTTTTGACGAAAGTGGCCGTCATGCTCGGAGGTCGCACGTCCGAAGAGCTGATATTCGAGGATTTCACGACCGGGGCCGAGTCCGACATCGTCGAGGCCACGAAGCTGGCACGCAGGATGGTGACGAAGTGGGGTATGGGAAGCTTCGGTCCACTCTCGCTCGATGGTGACGAGGATCAGCCGTTCCTCGGCTACGAGTTGGCCCAGGGCCGCAACGTGAGCGAGGAGACGCAGGCGCAGATCGACAGGGATATTCGGGGGATCATCGAAAAGCAGCACAAGGCCGCCCGTTCGGTGCTCGAACGGCATCGGGAGGTTCTCGATCGTCTCGTCGGTGCCCTCATCGACCATGAGACCGTTGAAGATGGGGAGCTTCGGGAGATCCTTGGGCCACCCGCGTCCGAGACCATGACGTCCCAAGGATGAGAGTCACACGGTACATCGATCGGCGGTAGGACGATCAGGGTGTCGAGGGTCGTTTCCGGACTTCGATCGGCTCGTCCTCCGGGGCCAGGTCGGCAGCCGCTTCGACGACCTCGTCCATTTGTGGAAGGGCGAGGCCTGGTCGCGATACCGAGAGAGCACTCGCAACGTTGGCGAACCGGGCGGCTTCTCGCCAGCCACCCCCTGTTGCACGGTACATCGCAAGCGCCGCGATGAATACGTCACCGGCGCCTGTCTCATCGGTGGGTTTCACCGAAAGCGTCGGGATGCGCATCAGTTCGTCCTTGTGGCCGAAGAGCACGCCGGCGTGGCCGAGTTTGAGGAATACGTTCTTCGCTCCAGCATCGAGGAGATCGCGCACGGCGAGCACCGGGCTGAGGAGCGACGTGGACGTGCGGCCGGCGAGTGACGTTCCTTCCTGGAGGTCTGGCGTAATGGCCTCCGCTGTGAGCAGGGCGGCCCTCGTGACATTCTCCGGTGGTGCAGGATCGAGGAACAGCTGGACGTTTTGCCCGGCAGCCCATGTCGTGAGACGAGCGAGCACGTCGGTCGGGACCTCTGCCTGCACCAGGATCACGTCGCACGATGCGAGCGCGGGGAGCGCAGCTTGCACATCGGACCATGTGAGGTACTCGTTGGCACCAGGTACGTAGATCAGTGATTGATGATGGCCGTCGGTGAGGCGGATCGCAACGAAGCCGGTGCGGGCACCCTTCGTGGTGAGAACGTGCTCGGCGTCGACACCGTCTGCGACGACGGACTCTCGGCAGTCGCTTCCGAATTCGTCATCTCCGACTCGACCGACGAGGAGCACCTCCGCGCCGAGCACCGCGGCGGCGCGAGCCTGGTTGGCACCCTTTCCACCTGGCTGGGCCAGGTAGCGGCCTGCCTGGACCGCGGCTTGGCTGCCGCTCTCTCGGACGTCGAATAGGTGGATGTCCATGTTGAGACCGCCGACGACACCGATCCGAACGCTCATGCCTCTCTCCTTTGCGATGTGCATCATGTTACGCGCACGGGCTTCGCGGTAGTATTTCCGGGTTGTCGCGAGAAGGAGTCGCGGTGGACTCGAAAGAGGCCACGAAGGCGATCATCGGCATCTTGTCGGACCGGTCGGAGCACCCGCCGGCGTTTCAGCTGTGGGATGGTGAGCGTATCGGGCCATCCGACGCTCCCGCCACGGTGGTACTCCGACATCCCGGGGCGCTTCGGGCACTGCTGATACCCCTGAGCGACCTGACCGCCGGAGAGGCGTACGTGTACGACGATGTCGATATCGAAGGCGACATCTTCGCGGTGTTGAACTTCGGCTTTGAGCTCGTGGAGGGCACCGGCGACAAAGGGATGGCGCTGTCGATCCTTCGTCTTGCACGCAAATTGCCAAGACAGAACCGGCGTACGAAGGTCTATCGGCCGAGGAAACAAGGTCGTCTGCATTCGATCCGGCGAGATCGCGAGGACATCCGATACCACTACGACGTCGGCAACGACTTCTACCAGCAGTTTCTCGATCCCCTGATGGTCTACTCGAGCGCTGCGTTTCTCGACGCTTCCGAACCGCTCGAGGTGGCACAGCGACGGAAGCTGGACGTCATCTGTCGCAAACTCCAGCTTCAGCCAGGTCAGCGTCTCCTCGATGTCGGCTGCGGGTGGGGAGCACTCGTGACACACGCAGTCCGCAACTACGGCGTTGAAGCGGTCGGGATCACCCTTTCGTCCCGGCAGGCGGCATGGGCTCGCGACATCGCCGATCGTCAGGGCCTGAGCGAGCGAATCACGATCCTCGAGCGCGACTACCGGGAGATCGAAGGAGCGTATGACGCCATCGCCTCCGTCGGCATGTTCGAACACGTCGGCCGCGTCAAGATGCGGGCCTATTTCGAGCGGTTGCGAAGCCTGCTCACCCCGGGTGGCGTTCTCCTCAACCACGGCATCGGAACCCGTGACCGTGACCGCGGCCGGATGAAACCGACGTTTGTCTCCACGTACGTCTTCCCAGATGGGGAGCTGCTACCGATCGAAGAGGTCATTGGTGTTGCCGAACGAGTCGGCTTTGAGTTGCGAGACCTCGAGTCGTTGCGCACCAGCTACGCACTCACGCTGCGTCAATGGGTGACGAATCTGGAGCGAAACCGGGTCCATGCCGTCGCCGCCGCCGAGGAGCGCGTCTACCGGATCTGGAGGGCATTCATGGCAGGATCCGCCCTTTCGTTCGAGAAGGCGAGGATCAGCGTCTACCAGCTTCTGCTGGCGGACCCGGGCCGACCGTGGACCTACGGGAGAGCGTGGATGACGGCCGCGGACGATGAGGGTTGAGGAAGCCGCTCTCTGAGCGCAGATAGGGCTCAGGTTCGTCGCGGAATCGGAGGATGGCATGGAAGTTGCGCCGGGAGTTCACCGTCTCGGGACCAGTTTCGTCAACTTCTACGTCATCGAGGATGGGGGGAGGCTCACGGTGGTCGATGCCGGGTTGCCCGGGTACCGGCGTTTCCTCATGGAGTTCCTCGACTCGTCGGGAAAGAAGCCGGGCGACATCGAGGCCGTGGTCCTGACACACGCTCATGTGGATCACATCGGATTCTCGGAACATCTGCGCTCCAATCAACACACTCGGGTGCTTGTACATGAGGATGATGTCGCCCTTGCCACGGGTCGGGAAAAGGCTCGTATCCCCTTGGGTCCGATCTGGCGGCCGATGCTTTTGCGTTACCTTGCACATGGGCTCGCGTACAAGGGATTCTCCTTTCCGACGGTGCTGGAAGTGGCTGCGTTCGATGATGGCGAGGTCCTCGATCTTCCCGGCAGGCTTCAGGTGATCCATGCACCGGGGCACACGAAGGGGAGTTGTGTGTTGCGGTTCGGAAACGTGCTGCTTGCCGGCGATGTCCTGGCGACCGTCGACATCACGACCGGAGAGGTCGGCCCGAGAATCGGCCCGAGCTTCGTGAATGTCGACAGCGAACAGGCACTGCGATCCCTGGATCGTCTCGTGGGGCTGGATTTCGACACGGTGCTTGTAGGACACGGCGATCCGTGGACGGATGGGATCGACGAAGCAGTCCGGCAGGCCCGTCAAGTGGGCATTTGGTGACCCTCAGGTGCTCTTGACGAGTGATCCGCCCTTCCACACCTTGATGATGTTCGTCGGGTCCGCAAGGACGGCGATGTCGTCGAGCGGATTGGAGGAAACAGCGATGATGTCGGCGTCGAAGCCTGCCGTGAGCAGACCCGAGTTCGGTGCCTGTGGTCCGAGCGTCGCGGGACCGTTGGCGGTGGCGACCTCGATGATTTCAGCGGGTGAGAGGCCTGCTCGCTCGAGGTGAATGACTTCCTCGCCGTTTGCGCCCCAGGGCACGGCAGAGTCCATGCCGCTCGTCACGATGTCGGTACCGAGCGCGATTCTGACTCCTGTCTCGTGCGCCAGCGAGATGGCCTGCATATGGCGGTCTGCGATCTCGACGAGTTTTCGATAAGCGTATTCGGGCATGCCGGAGTTGCTGCCTCCGGCGAGGAGACGCTCCACGATGAAGCGGGTTGGTACCAGGATCGCACCCTGCTCCTTCATCTGTGCAGCGGTCTCCTCGTCGAGATAGGTGCCGTGTTCGATCGTCGAGACGCCGGCATCGAGGGCGGCCTTGATCCCAGGTGTTCCGTGGCAGTGAGCCATAACGACCCGTTCGGCTCGTGCCGCCTCCTCGACGATGGCGCGCAGCTCTTGTGCGCTGAACTGCTGGTGGATGGGATGGTCGATCTCACTCATGACGCCACCGGACGCGCAGACCTTGATCACCCGCGCGTTGCGGCGAAGTTGCTTGCGGGTCGCCTTCAGGCACTCTGCGACGCCATCGCAGATGCTGAGCCAGCCGCCGGAGGCTTCATAGTCGAGCATCCAGTCCAGCGGGTAGGAGTGCAGGTCGCCGTGGCCTCCCGTGGTGCTGAGAATCGATCCGGCAGCGTAGATGTTCGGCCCGACAAAGGTACCTTCGGCGATCGCTCGGGCCAGGTACACCCCGAGGCCACCCGCCTCGCGCAGGGACGTGAATCCCGCGTTGAGAGCAGCCTCGGCGTCTCTGGCGGAGCGCACACCGGCGAGGGCGTGGGGGATTCGTAGAGCCTCGTCGATGTTGGGCGTGGTGAGACCCGTGAAGTGTGTGTGACAGTCCCACATGCCGGGCATCACTACGGGCACCTTCGTGACCGTGGCCGACGATGGTGTCGGTGCCGCTTCGACGGGCCCTGCATAGGTGATCGTGCCGCCTCCGATGATCACACAACCGTCGTCGATGGGCGTTCCCCGCCCGGGAATCAGGACATCGGCCTCGATACGCTGCATTGGTCACCTCTTTCTTTGACCGCAAGTTACCTACCTGTCGCGACGGCTGCCGGCCGCCGGCAGGAGTTACGACCCTCGCCCCTCGGTCTCGAGGCCGGGTAGGCGCGGTACGAGATATACGAAACACGAGCTACCGGGTACCGGGCACGGTGAGCGAGGCGAGCCTCCTAAGCTCACCCGATGCAGACAGGGACCTCCACGACTCGCATCGGCGCCACGATCGGTGTCGTCTGCATCTCGTTTTCGGCAATTCTCGTGCGAGCGGCACAGGTCTCGCCTTCCACGGCTGCATTTTTCCGGGCCGTCTACGCCATTCCGTTCCTTACCGCAGTGTGGTGGTGGGGACGCGGTCGTGACCACCGAGACCGGAAGTCTCGATGGATCGCTGCAATGGCCGGTCTTCTCCTTGCCCTCGATCTGACCATCTGGCACCACTCGATCGAGTTGATCGGCGCGGGTCTTGCGACGGTACTGGCGAATGCGCAGGTCGTCTTTGTCGCTCTGGCAGCCTGGTTGGTGTGGCGGGAGCGTCCTTCGATGGCCACGTTATGGATCGGTCCTGGCGTCATCGCGGGGCTGATCCTCGTGTCGGGACTCGGCCGTGATGACGCCTTCGGATCGAATCCGACGCTCGGCGTGATCCTTGGCGCTGCCACGGGGATCACGTATGCGGGGTTCCTGATCGTCTTTCGCTTGGCGACACGTCGCCACGATGCCCCGCCGGCAGGTGCGCTTCTCGACGCGACGATCGGGGCGGCCCTTGGCTCGTTGGCGTTGGGAGTGGTATTCGGAACCATCTCATTTGTGCCGACGTGGCCTGCACACGGATGGCTGGTGCTTCTGGCAGTCGTCTCCCAGGTCGTTGGCTGGCTCTTGATCGCCGTGGCACTCCCAAGACTGCCGGCGTTGGAGACTTCGATCCTGCTGCTCATCCAGCCGGTGGCGGCGTTGCTGTGGGCCCGACTGTTCTTTGCAGAGACCATGTCGTGGATCCAGGCCACCGGGGTGGTGATGGTGATCGCAGGGGTGCTGGCGATCTCGACACGTGGTGCAACCGTTCAACGAGGCGTCGGGGACGCTGGTAGCCTGCGGCCGAGGAGGATGACATGAGACTCGAGGTCATCACGCATCAACCCAAGACAGACCGTAAGCCGATACCGCTGCTGTTCGTTCACGGAGCATGGCATGGCGCATGGTGCTGGAACGAGCACTTTCTTCCCTATTTCGCAGAACACGGGTACGAAGTCCACGCGCCGAGCCTTCGGGGTCATGGGAAGAGTGAAATCGACGGGAGTCTGCGCTTTGCTCGGGTGCGTGACTACGTGGCCGATGTCGCGTCCGTGGTCGACGGCTTGAGCGCTCCTCCGGTGCTCATCGGTCACTCGATGGGTGGCCTCGTCGTGCAGATGTATCTCGAGGACCATTCGGCTGCCGGGGGAGTGCTCCTGGCTTCCGACCCGGTCCGCGGTGTCTTCGGCACGACGCTGCGTATCGCCAAACGCCATCCGGTAGCGTTCATGAAGGCGAACCTCACCTGGAATCTCTATCCGATCGTTGCCACCCCCGAACTTGCCCGGGATGCCTTCTTCACCGAGAGCATGTCCGATGAACAGGTGGCCACATATCATCGACAGCTTCAGGCCGAGTCCTATCTGGGCTATCTGGACATGATGTTCCGGCTGCCCAAACCCGAGAAGGTGAAGACACCGATGCTCATCATGGGAGCCGAAAAGGACGCAATCTTCACTCCGGCGGAGATCGCGGCGACCGCTGCCGCCTATGGAACGGATCCGGTCATGGTGCCTGGCATGGGGCACGACATGATGCTCGAATCCGGCTGGCAGGACGTCGCCGATACGATTCTCCAGTGGCTGGAGGACAAATGAGTCATAGTGGCAACTTATGGTCACTGATCTGGGGGACAGGCGAAATAGGGTCCTTTGTCCGTCATTTGGCCTCTAGAAACGGATTGCCGTTGAGCGTACGGTGAAATGTGATGGGCAAGCATGTCCATTTTGATAATCAGGAGAGAAGAGAAGAGGGGTTCTGAGAGACCGCTCTGTTGTCAAGGAGTCTGCGCCCATGAAACGCGAAATCATTTTCGCGGCAGTGCTCATGACGGCTCTGACACTGGCGGCGTGTACAACCGGGTCGACCTCCACGACTGTGGAGGCTCCGGTGACCACATCGACAGCGGCACCGACGCCATCCACTACCACCAGTACCACCACCACCGCTGCGCCTGCAGGGGTCACCCTACGGACCGACTGCGAGACCTGTCATACGGACGTCCACAAGACGTGGACCACGGGGTCGCATGCGGATACTCAGGGAGACGTCGCGACCGAACTTGGTGAGGAGCGTGCAGGTCAGACCCCCGACGATGTCATCCACGGTGACGATCCGGAGAACTGCATCGCATGCCACGCCCCGACCGCCGGGGCGACCATGAGTGGCGTTACAGCCCTTGACATGTTCTTCACGACGACCGATGGTGTGTTCACTGCCGACACGACCATCAAGGATGCATCGGACTGGCCCGCCGTCGCATGCACGGCCTGCCACGAAGTGGCTGACGATCACCCCGCAGGGTCCATGCCCACGATCGCCGCATTCGACGCGACGACCGCCTCGTACACGGCCGTTGCCGGGATGAGCGAGCTATGCGGACAGTGTCATGGAACGCTCAGGTTTCCCGAAACCGACCACGTGACGTACGACGACTGGAAGGCCGGCGTGCATGCGGATACGCAGAGCGACGTCGCCGGTGAGTTGAGTGAGGAACGTGCAGGGGAGACTCCGGCGGATGTGATCGCCGGTGATGATCCGGAGAACTGCATCGCCTGTCACGGACCGTCGGCGGTTCTGACCAACGGTGGCATGACCGAACAGGATGCGTTGGCCTATTTCTTCACGACGGACAACGGCAAGTTCGGCGCAGCCACGACGAGCGCGCATTCCGAAGAGTGGCCTAGCGTCGGATGCGTATCCTGTCACAACCCGCACAACCCGCAGCAACCGGCGCTGTTGGATTCATCGACGGGGAAGTACGTCGCGATGTCGAGCAGCTCGCGGCTCTGTGGTCAGTGTCACGGGAGTCTCCGCTTCGACACAGATCATCTGACGTTCGACGCCTGGTCCTCGAGTTCGCACGCGGCGACACAAGCAGACGTGGCCGGCGAGCTGGCCGAGGAGCGTGCAGGGGAGACTCCGGCGGATGTGATCGCCGGTGATGATCCGGAGAACTGCATCGCCTGTCACGGACCTACGGCGATACTCGCCAACGGCGGGATGAGCGAGGCTGACGCACTCGCGTACTTCTTCACAACGGATGGTGGGAAGTTTGACGATGCGACAGCACCCGACCACGCGTCCGAATGGCCGAATGTCAGCTGTTCGACCTGTCATGATCCCCATAACCCGACTCAGCGTTCGCTGTTCGACTCGTCGACCGGCGAGTACCTGGTCATGAAGGACGACTCGCAACTGTGTGGGCAATGCCACGGGAACCTGCGGTTCCCCGACACGGACCATCTCAGCTACAACGTCTTGACCGGTACCGGCGGCATCGGCGTGCCGGACGGCCGCACGATGCCGGGAACGACCTGCACCAGCTGCCACATGTACGCGAGTGATGTGGATGGGAGCAACTCGTCGATGCAGCATGGGCACACATGGGCCATCGTCACTCCCGAGGCAAATGGTGAGATCACAGCCTCGTGTAACCAGTGTCATGCAGACTTCTCGAGCAGTGACATCGAGGCAAAGATCGCTGCGTGGCAGAAGTCCTTCAAGTCGCTCGACACGGTCGTGGCGGCGAAAGTGGCTGCCGCGAGTGACGCCATGGCCGATGTGGACAATGCCGACCTTCAGGCCAAGCTGGACGAATCAGAGAAGAACCTGGCACTCGCGGAAGGCGACGAGAGTGGCGGCTTCCACAACCACAAGTATCTGATGGCTTTGCTGAAGGATGCGGAAACAAAGGCGGAAGAGGTGCTGTCGACCCTCGGGAAGTAGCTGTTGCAGGCATGATCGAGGGGCCCGATCGGGCCCCTCGAGGCGGCGTCGATTCGAGGGCGGTCAACCCTGGGAGATCAGGCCCGGGCGGATACGGCTGCGAATCTGTTCGCGTGCGTCGGCGAGGCGTTCGGCGAGCATGTGGGTGAATCGCGCCAGGAGGTGGAGCCCAACGGCCGGGTTCTCTTCGAAGGCCTCCCAGAGTTCCGCGACGGGCATGACGACGAATTCAGAGTCCTCCATACAGACCGCACTGAACGGATGCACGGCGTCGTCCGCGGTTGCCAACGCCGAAGCGCCGATCACCTGGCCCGGCCGGCTGACAACATTCATGAGGATGTCCTCGCCCCCGTGGATGGGGTGCTGTCGATTCGCAACCATGCCGGTGACGAGCACGAGCAGGGTGTCGGAAGGTGCGCCTTCCTCGAATACCCGCTCACCGGTCTTGGCCGTGAGCAGGTTGGTGTGCGGTGCAAGCACGGCTATCGCTTCGTCGTCGAGCGAGCGGAAGAAGGGGAGGGTCTTGAGTTCGGCAGGATCGATCATGGTTTCTCCTCCTCAGAAAAGGCCTTGCACTTTGCCGGTCTCGGTGTCGATGTCGACGTTCTCGAACGCCGGTCTGGTGGGCAGCCCCGGCATGGTCCGCATCGTGCCGCACAATGGATACAAGAAGCCGGCCCCCACGCTGGCTCTGATATCGCGCACGGGAAGCCGGAAGTGCTTTGGTACGCCTTTGGCGTTGGGGTCGTGGCTCAGACTCAGATGCGTCTTGGCCATGCAGATCGGCAGGTTGTCGTAGCCGAGCTTGGTGTAGAGCTTGACCTTCTTCTCTGCCGCGTCCATGAAGTCGACACCATCGGCGCCATACACGCGTGTGGCGATCAACTCGATCTTGTCACGGATCGGCATGTCGAGCGGGTAGAGGAATCTGAAGTCCTTGGGCTGCTTGGCTGCCTCGACTACCGCCGCGGCAAGATCTTCGGCGCCTGCACCGCCGCGAGCCCAGTGGTCGGTCATGACTGCATTCTCTGCGCCTGCCTCCACGGCGATCTTTCTCAGGATCTCGACCTCCCGCTCGGTGTCGGTGTCGAAGTGATTGATGGCCACGACCACCGGCACGCCGAAGCCGCGGGCGATCTTGATATGCGCGACCAGGTTGGCGGCGCCGGCTTCCAGTGCCGGAAGGTTCTCGGTGGTCAGTTCGGGGGGTAGAGGTCTCCCGGCAACGACCCTGCCCAGTCCGCCGTGCATCTTCAGTGCTCGGATCGTTGCCACGACCACGACCACATCGGGGGTCAGTCCACTGGCGCGCGACTTGATGTCCATGAACTTCTCCATCCCGATGTCGGAGCCGAATCCGGATTCGGTCACGACGTAGTCGGCGAGCCGCAACGCCATCTGATCGGCCACGATGCTGGAGTTGCCGTGCGCGATGTTGGCGAACGGACCGGTGTGCACCAAGACCGGTGTGTGCTCGAGGGTCTGCATCAGCGTTGGCATCAGGGCGTCTTTCAGCAGTACCGCCATCGCTCCTGCAACCTTGAGGTCTTCTGCGGTGACCGGATGTCCACCGGATGTGGTGCCGATCACAATGCGACCGAGTCGCTCGCGCAAGTCGGCAAGGCCGGTCGAGAGTGCAAGGATCGCCATGACCTCCGAAGCAACCGCGATATCGAACGTCGACTCGCGGGGCGAGCCGTTGGCCTTGCCCCCGAGACCGATGACGACCTTGCGCAGCGCCCGGTCGTTGAGGTCCACGACACGGCCCCAAGAGACGGAGAAGGGGTTGAGGTCGAGCTGGTTTCCATGCGTGAGGTGGTTGTCGATCGCTGCAGCAAGCAGGTTATGGGCGATCGAGACGGCATGGATGTCTCCGGTCAGATGCAGGTTGAAGTCCTCCATGGGGATCACCTGGCTGTAGCCGCCACCGGCGGCGCCGCCCTTGATGCCAAACGTCGGGCCCATGCTCGGCTGGCGCAGCGTCGTGAACACCGAATGGCCGAGGCGGCCCAGGCCTTGGCTGAGCCCGACGGCGGTGGTGGTCTTCCCCTCACCGAGCGGGGTAGGGGTGATGGCCGTGACGTCGATGTACTTGCCCAGCGGCAGGTCGGAGAACTTGCCCCGAACGTCGAGATGCACTTTCGCCTTGTATGTGCCGTACAGGTCGAGATCGTCCGGGCCGAGTCCTACACCGGCGGCGATATCGAGGATCGGATCGAGAGGGGCTTCTTGAGCGATGTCGAGGTCAGACGGGACGGGGGTGCGAGGCTGGAGATAGGAACTCAACGGATACTCCTCTGGAGGTCTGGTGATGAGTCTATCGAAACAGTGCTGCATCGAATCCATCGGTCGATTCGGCCCACCCTGGGACTGGAGGTGGGCCTGGCGACGGATATCTGGGTGACGCTTGCCGATTCGCGCGAGGCTGCTACGTTCGAGCCGCTGCTCCCGCCCCGCGGTCTTGCACGGTGCCGTGTCGCGATACGAAGGACAAAGTACAAGACACGTGCCTACGCACCGGCATCACTCAACAGCGTCCTAATACCCCTCTTGCGGAGTGTGGCAGTCGGTGCAACGGATCTCTTTCCACTGGTTGCCGATATTCACCGGATGGCGAAACTCGAGACCGAGAAGGTTGTTCTCCAACTTCGACAGGTCGGTGGACGGGCCCTGGGCCACGATCGTGTGACATGTGTCACACGCGCCGTTGATCTTCTCGCCGGTATCGGAGACCTTGTTGGAGCCGTGGCATCGGAAGCAGCCCTCGTTGACGAAGTGGCTGAGGTTGTTCAGATGCGACCGGTAGTCGGTCTTCATCACGGGAAAGAAGTTGTTGTCATAGACACGAATCAGTGCCTCCGAGGCCGTTTCGATCTTCTCCCGGAGTTGATCGACACGCTCGGGATATGCTTGCTCGTAGTAGGAGAGCAACGTCGAACGGATCTTCTCGGCAGCCTCTTGCTGTGTGCTGTACGGACTGTTGAGAAGGTCCAGGCCGACCCGCCGGACGTAGGGCAGATCAGGAGAGATGGCCCCACGGGCGATCTCCTGGTTGATCGCCACCGCCGGCGGCAGGAAGAGGTGGCTGGGTCGGTTGTGGCAATCCATGCAATCGAACACCCTGAGTTTGGTCTTGGGGTCGTTGGGGTCGGGGTAGTCCGACACGGTGGGGTCTTTGTAGACGGTCACGGTGCCGTCGTCCCGGGTCACACGTATCCACGGGATCACCTGCCGTTTCTCGTCGGTGGCCAGATACTCGATCTTCTTGCCGATGAGCATGTGCCAGTGGATCCCTTCCTGGGAGCCGGTGCGTGTGTCGCTGCCACCGATATTCACCAGCAGACTGATCGTCCACGGCGAATTCTGCTCGTCGGTCTGGTAGTAGCGGCGTGTGACCAGTTTCCGGCCGTAGAACTGATTGGGCCAGTGGCATGTCTCGCAGGTTTGCTGGGCAGGGCGCAGGTTCTTGACCGGCGTCGGGATCGGCCGGGGGTAGGAATTCGTCAGGGTGGCAACGACCTGGCGAATGCCATCCACCTTCGACCGCACCCAGAATGATGTTCCCGAACCGATGTGGCATTCGACACAGGGGACTCGAGCGTGCGGCGAGTGTTCATAGGTGACGGCCTCGGGTTTCATCACCTTGTGACATGTCTGTCCGCAGAACTCGACCGAGTCTGTCGCCTCGTAGCCTTTGAAGCCGCTCCAGCCGACCACCAGCAGCACAAGGGCCCCGACACCGAGGAAGACCCAGAGGCTGCGCATATACCGCGGGTTCGAAGGCTCGACACGGAGCGTGAACTGCACCTTTTCGCCGCGACGCCTCGCGTTCATCACCTGGCGCCGCACCGCAAGCAGGAAGATGATGGCGCCGAGGAGAACTACGGACGGCATCGCGACATAGGTCACGAGAGAGCGGTACGAATTCTGGCTGGCTGACGTCATGTCGATGGCTACGAGCACCAGGAACATCAAGCCGCCTGCGACCATGATGGCGCCACCCACTCCCGCCAGTGGATGCCGGTACAGGCTTCGTGTCTCGATGGTCGGCTCGGTCTCGCTCGGAGGGTTGGCAGAGACAGGGCTCGAGCCGGCAGGTGGTTGCCCAGGTGGAGTGACGGAGGACTCGTCGGGTGTGCTGGCGTTGGGCTTGTCTGGGGGGTTCACTTCAGACACCGAGTTCCTCCCTGAAGTTGCATTGAGTGCCGGAGTGCCGGGATGGATGTGGTCGTCGATCCTGAATCATGGAGCCCTTCGGTCCGAAAAGCAACCCGGCACGAACGTCAGGGCACCGTGCTACTCGGGGCGGTTTGTCCGGACTCCGCAGGTGGAGTGTACGGCACATAGATCTGGACAGGGCTGGCGGGAGGCGGAATCGTCTTGATCGCCACCTGTTCGTAGGTGAGGAACACAACGACAACGATGGCAAACGCAACGGTGAATGCGCCATAGGCGGTGAAGAACGCCTTTCGTCTCTTTCGCAGAACCTCAGGAGGCACGGGCGGTACCGGAGGAGCACCGGCCTTGATCTCGGCCAGCTGGGCCGGATGCTCCTCGAGCATCTCTTCTTCGGTCAGATATCCGTCGAACATGCTTCGGTTCAGGTGCCGTAGGTGGACGTGATAGGTGTGCCACACGAGGATTGCCAGAACCGCGAGGATGGCTTCACCCCCGTGCACCGCTTTTGCGGCCGGAATGAACTCGCCGGGGAGGAGTCTGGTCGTGGAGATGGGGTTCCACATCATCAGGCCGGTGACCACCATGAGGATCGTTCCCCAGATGATTGACCAGTACTCCATCTTTTCGTCGAATGTGAACTTGCCTTGGCGGGGAGGATCGGAGCGAAGACCGAGGCGGAAGGCCACGGTCTGCACTGCTGCACGAGCATCGTCGAGCCCTGGAAGCATCTCCCGCCCCATCCGAAGCACGAAGAATCGATACCCGGCCGTGCCGATGTGATACACGGTGGCGACGAGGACCATCGCGGCGAGCGAATGATGGATCAGTCGCGTGGTGTTGATCCCCCCGAGCGCACCAATGATCGCCTTCGAAAGCCATCCTTCCGCCCACTTTTGCACAAGGCCGGTGATGGCGAGACCGGTGAAGACGAAGACCTGCACCCAGTGTTCGACACGGTCGGAGACCGAGAATCGAAGATAGCGGGGTTGGGATGTGACCTCAGGCATCTCGCACCTCACGTCGGGTTCTTCGCTTCTCCCTGTAACGGCCGAGCGCATCGATGATTACGTACAGCAGCATCCCTCCGATCACGGTCGGGATCAGAATCCGGTAGAAGAGTCTCGCGTAGTAGACGATCGGCCACTCGTGGGGAGTCGCCGTATAGTGGCTCATCCACGCCGTCGGGAAGTTGGTGTCGGCATCGGGATGGCAACGCCGACAGGTGGTGAGCAGGTTCGCCTTGAACACGGTGCTCTCGGGGTCGCTTGGCGGCATGATGTCATGCACACCGTGGCAGGAGACACAAACCGGCTTGTTGGTCTCCTGGCCCGGCGCCAGGTCCTCGAAGAGGGTCACCGTCTTGCCGTGGAAGTCTGCGACATAGGTGCTGAACACGTCCGTGCGGATCCCGTACTTGTCCATCATCTCCTTGTTCGCGTGGCACTTCTTGCAGATGAGTGGGGAGAACAGCCGGAACGGAGAGTTGATGGGTCCTTCGATTTCGTGGATACCGTGGCAATCGGTGCACGTGGGGACATCGGGATTGCCATCGGTCAGTGCACTCCCGTGGACACTTTCTTCATAACGGTCATAGATTTCCGCATGGCACTTCCGGCACGTCTTGGGGATGTCCACTCGGGCTATGGGCGGGTTGGTCACGTAGTGAGGGTCGTGGCAGTCGGAGCAGACTGCGGCCTGTTCGATCCCTTCCTCTCGCGCCTTGGCGTGGACGCTGTCCGTGGTCTTGGTTGCCTGCTCGAGGTGGCAGACGGTGCATGATTCAGATTCCCGGATCGCATACTGACGAAGGTCTTGGGCGGTTGGAGGATCGTGGGGAATGGATGTGATGCTCGTGTGGCACAGAATGCATTTCATGTTCCAATACGCATGGATCGAAGCCTGCCAGCGAGTCTTGTCGATGGTGGCGTCGAGATGTTCTCCAGAGGGCAGTTCGGTGGAGAGCCCAGAGTTGCCGTGGCAGCCGAGGCACGTGGCGTTGTCCCATTGCGAGGTGTCATTGGTGAGGCCGACTTCGGGCGGGTTCTGTTCGGCACTCACGGACGTCGGACGGCCGACAGCGAACACGAACAGGATGGCGACGAAGCATGTCAGCCAGAGAATCCTTCGATATCCCATCGTCCCTCCGTGCCGGTTCAACTCGCCCATCCGCGTCGATCCACTCGTCCACCCCTCCGCACCAACCCGTATCATGGTCCCATTCGAGTCGCGCATTCAAGGGCCGAAGGGCCCTGAACGTCGGGACGTTCGGCCGGTCCAAGGACACATGTGAGGGCGAGGAGCCCTCTGCACCTCGTCCCGGTGGCCGTTGATCGGAAGGGCTGATGGCAGGCTACTCCGTATTGTGCGCGCGGCGCAGCACCCTGGGTATCGCGATCGGGTGAGCCGGCGACACGGGGCCGGACCGTTTCCTATGAGGAGTTCGGTTGCGCCGACGCCATTCTGCATCTGGAGGGCGAGACCGTTCTTCCTTCGCAGTCTCCCACGATGGTCTTGTCACGATCGGCGCCGAAGCCTGCGTTCGGGCTTGCTTCACCCGGACACCGCACGCAACCCATCTGGGGATGGTGAAGTCGTGCACGGGCGCGACGACACATCCTTGTGATTACACCGGGGACAGGACACCAGGTTGGCCCTGTCGCATGGGATGAACCGCCTGGCCGCCGGGAGGTTCGGTGCGGTCGAGTCGGTCAGGACCATCAGGGTTTGTCGGATCCGCGGTTGTGCCGAAGACCACCTTTCCATCGGTTCGTGCAGGGTCTCCGGTGGGTGTCCTGCGGCGAGACGAAGGCATGCGCGTGCACCGGGTCTACAATCGCCGACGTGTACGCCTGGCATCGGGTTTCCTGGGGGGATCTCTCCTCGCTGCGACCGGGACTAGTCCCGGGTGTCGCGAGCAAAGGGCTTTTGGCCCTGGCGGACGCGGCCGCAGTCCGGATAGGCTTTGTCCCGTGAAGGGAATGGAGCCGAAACGTGGCCGCTGATCGCTTCGACGCTCGCCATTGGAAGCAGCGACTGCCGGTGCCTTCGGTCCGCGCAATCGTGTCGACGGGTGGGTTCGTGTTACTCGCCCTGGTGCTTTTCGCTACGACGGCGTGGGCGCTCGATGGCCCGACGCCACCACAGCCGAGTGATCCTGTCGGTACACACGTGGCACCACACGGTGGCTACTCGGCAAGCAGCAACATGTGTCTCCAATGTCACGACGTGCACGATGCGAGCGGGGATTATGCGTTGCTGTGGAAGAACAGCGTTACCTTCATGTGCGCGACGTGTCACGGTCTGCATGGGCTCCGCGGAACGCTCGGGCTCCCGAGCGACTGCACCGAGTGCCATGACATGCACAGCGGGGGAAGCTTCTTTCCAACGCCTCGAGACCCGATCGGACCGGGAACCCTCGGCACGGTTTCGAGTCGGAGCGCCTACAACACATCCACACCGGCATCGACACACGGCATCGGGGCCTTGGCACCTCCCGGTGAGACCGGCATCGTGATGACCCGGTCCGACTGGCAGTACTCGTGGGGTGCGAGTGGCCCGCCGCCGGCGGACGCGACGAACCCGTCGGGCTCCGGGACGGCATCCGACATCGGTGGCGGGCTCTACTGTGGAAGCTGTCACACTCCGCACGGGGACTTCGGACAGGTCGTGAACAAGTGGACGGCAGCCGACGAGGGAAGGTCGATATGGTGGACCAACCCGACGACAGGCGACCAGGAACAGAAACTCTTGCACTATGACACCGGAACCGGCGCGTGGCAGGTGTGCGATACCGGCGTCACGAATTGTCAGTTCGCCCAAGTGCGAGATGCCGAGGACCAATTGGTGTACCTGTACGCGTACAAGCTGCTGTCGGCATATCCCAATCATGCGTACTCGACGCTTCAGAGCTACGGTACCGAACAGAATGACGACGACGGGGCTCGGTGGTGCGGCACCTGTCACAGCTCCCGAGTCGACGGCGCCGGCTACCACAATCATCCGACAGGGTGCAGTGCGTGTCACGGCAATCCGACAGGTGGAGCATCAACGGACTTCCCGCACACATCGTCCACGGAGTCGCTCCTCATCGCCTACCCGGACGCGCTCTGTGTCACCTGTCACACGTCGGGCAGCCTGCCATAGAGGTGTGTGGTGCAACGAGGCACGCGCCCCGCAGTTTGGACCTTCGGCGAGACGACGCCGGTTGAACGGTAATCGTCGTCAGGGTCCGTCGGTTTTGCTCAGCTACCATGTAACTCTCCGGCCGAACGGCCAATCGGTTCGGGTCCTTTGGCCCCATGGAGGGGGGCTGAGCGCAGATACTGTGGACTGTGACCCGACGGGGACGAGAAGAACTCCTGATCGAGACAGGGAGGCGGCGAAGTTGATGACACGAGAAGTTGGGCATGCTCTCCGCTGCGTCCTCGAGGTCGAGCGACCTCGATCGCTGTCTACCGCCTCGGCCGGCTCGATGCGGGATCCCGGTCGCTTCCACGCCAACACCGAATCGAGGGGGAGGCGAGATGTGATCGACCTTCCTCGCGGCGGCTGAGAGTTCCATGGCGCGCCATCGAAACCTGCGTAGGGTCCTGTCCGTTGTCGTGGTGATCGGAGCGATCGCCGTCGCCGGTGTACTCGTCGTCTCGCGGTCCCGCAACGGGAATACGCCGGTGACTTCGACGACCGTCGTCGACAACAGTGCATTTGCAGGGTGCACCGAGTGCCACGCCGACTTCGACGCCGCTCTCCTTTCCGGTCAGGTGCCGACGCTGACCTTCACGCACGCGCAGCACAAGGCGGCTGCCGGCGCCGTGGAGTGCGGTTCCTGTCATCCTTCCGAGACCCACGTTGGTCGCATAACCTTCAAACCGACGATGGAGGCCTGTTTCAGCTGTCATGGTGCGGCTGCCGCCTTCCCGATTCCCTGCGCCGCGTGTCATCCTCTCTCCGTGGTGCCCAAGCCTCCGAGCCACAAGGCGACAGATTGGGGCACGACGCACGGCATCGGTGTATTGGATGTCGAGTCCTCCTGTACCACCTGTCACTCACAAACGACGTTCTGTGATGCTTGTCACGGGGTCGAGATGCCTCACCCGAAAGGCTGGGACGGAAAACCACACGCCCTGGCGTTCTTCGACGCGGGTTCCGACGTGTGCGCGAAATGCCATTCGTTCGGAATCGACGTGAAGAGTCGCGACAAGTGTGACACGTGTCACCACTCTGGAGGACCCCAGGATCAACCCTGGGTGAAGGCACACCAAGATGTGGTTGGAGCCGAGGGCGGCGGTTCGTGCTTTGCTTGCCATGAGCCGGCGACGTGCGTGCAGTGTCATCTTCACGGTATCGAGAACCTCGATGCCGATCGGGCACGCCTTCTCGAGACTGGCGGGTGACATGGTCCGGAAGCACCGCGTCGGATGGTTGCATTCCTGAGGCAGCAGGCGATCATTCTTACGAGTTTGCGGCCGCGCTCCAGACCGTCAAGCATCAGGCGTGTCTTCCATCACGCGATCGACCCCGAGACCGACCTCCCACAGGCCTCGGCTCCTGGAGATGTCTCCTGTCTCGGATGCTGCCCCGGGCCCGGAGCCGTTGGCGCACGATCTCGTCGGTCCTTCTCGTCAC
This sequence comes from Actinomycetota bacterium, assembly GCA_013152275.1. Classification (NCBI taxonomy): domain Bacteria; kingdom Bacillati; phylum Actinomycetota; species Actinomycetota bacterium. Next base: position 21,036 of record JAADGS010000026.1, read on the forward strand.
AGAGTTCGTTCAACGGGTCACTCGTTTTCCCGCGGCCGACAGAACTCTTGGAACGCGTCCATGTCGAGGTGCCATGCCCTCAGGCGTCCGCCGGGACCGGCCTGCCATCCATGGGCGGGAGGCATCGGGCCGAGAGGATTTGGTGTATGCATGAGCTGTCATACTGACGCCTGCCACGCGAGGCGCCACTCCAACCACGCATCCAACCCATCCGAGAAGAAACCGCTGCGTACCGGAGGTCAACGATGACAAAGCGTCTAGTGGCGGTCGCTGCTTTGCTTCTCATTGTGGTGGCGGGTCTGGCGGCTGCCATCTGGTATCGAACCGGGGTGCGTGACCCCGTCATCGTCAAGGTCGACGGCGTACCCATCCACGAGTCCCAGGCCGAGGCCAGGATCGCCGGGATTGCGGCGGTGCACAAGGACATCGCCTCGACTCTCGGACCCGATTGGCGCTCGTTGGTACTCCAGTCACTCGTCGACGACGTTCTCATGCAGCAGGAAGCACGTCGAGCCGGCATCGAGGTGATCGATCAGGACGTCGACGCGTCACTCGACTCCCTGCGCAGCAAGTTTCCTTCCGAAGCCGACTGGAGGCGTTTCCTGGAGGAACAAGGCATCGATCAAACCGAACTCGAGAGGAGGATCCGACTCCAGCTCGTCGGTTCCAGGGTCTATGAGGAAGTGACGGCTGCGGTTGCTCCCACCGAGGACGAATTGCGCGCCTACTACCGGGCTCACGAGTCCGATTTCACCGTGGATGGCAAGGTGCAGCCCTTTCTCGAGGTCCGCAACTCGATCGAGGACAAGGTGACGAAGCAGATGCGGGACGAGGCGTTCGGTACCTGGCTGCAGCAGCGCCGGAGCGAGGCGGACATCGTGGTTGTGAGCGATGAGTGGCGGTAGCAGTCCGAGCATCGGGCTTTCCAGAGGCCTCCTCGTCGGCACCCTCGAAAGGTTACGACTCGTCCGGAGCGGCGCGGAAGGAGTCGAACCGTTCTACGGAGTGGCAGCAGCCGGTGCGCTTGTTCTCTTCGAAGCCAACTTCGGTTTCGCTCGGACGCCGCACGGGCTCGGACCTTCGGTCGCGGCCCCGTGAAGGACCACGGCATGGAATCGCCACAAGAACCGTCGCTCGAGCGGGAAAGGCGGCCTTTGGGGCAGGCCACGATTCACCGCCTGCTCTATGTCCTCATCGGTCTTCTCGGCGTAGCGGCGGTCATCCTGCTCGTCATGCTCATCTGGCTGCTACGTCCCCAGCCCACCTCGATGCCGGTTGCCGTGGCGGGATGTCCCATGGAGATCACCCGATCGATCTACGGATACGGAACGAAACCGGCCGAGTTGCTGGTTCAACCTCTCGCGGTCACCTTCGACGGGACAGGCAATGTGTGGATCTCCGATACGGGGAACGCCCGAGTGGTCGAGTTTGGTCCCAACGGGAAGCTGGTTCGCTCCGTGGGTGATGACGGCGGTCAGGGACGTCTCCACAGTCCCTACGGCCTGGCGTTCGGCAGCGACTTCGAGCGTCTCTACGTGGCGGATTGGACGCGACGAGAAGTGGTGGTCTTCTCGGCCGACGGACACTACGTGAAGAGCCTGCCCGCAGGCGACCAGGACCTTGCCGTGTTCGGTCCCGACGGGTTCTCTCCCTACGATGTCGCCGTTCGCGGAGCCCAGATCGTGGTTGCCTCCAACGATGGCCTGTATTTCTTCGACAGGTCCGGGCACGTCGTCGATCGGTGGGGAGGTGACACGCGAGGATCGGACGTGGGTAGTTTCGCCTTCCCCGATGCCCTCGCCATCGACCCGACAACCGGCAACGTGTACGTTGCCGACACCCTCAACCGGCGCGTGGTTGCCCTCGACGGGGACGGCAACGTGCTCTGGGTCTCGGGAAAGCGTGACGAGGAGGGCAAGATCGTCGGCTTCTGGCAGCTTCCAAGATCGGTTGTGGTCGGCCCGGATGGTCTCGTCTACGTCACCGACACGTTTCGAGCCCAGGATCACTGCGCCGGCACAGGACACATCGTGGTGTTGAAGCCGACGGGAGAGCTGGTCTCCGAGTTCGGTGCCGCCGGGCAATCGGAGGACACGCTCAGTTTCCCGGAGAAGATGGCGATCGGCCCGGAAGGTACGTTCGCCCTCGCCGACCGCGAGAACAACCGGGTGGTGCTCTTCACCGTCGGTCCGCTGCCACCGGCCGATCCTGGTGAAGCGAGCCTCTACGAGAAGTCGTTCGTGCGTTTCGGACCGTGACCGACCACCGGCGACGGTGACGAGGTCTCCGAACGTCGTACCTAAACTTGTCGGGCCGGGAGTACTTTCGAGGAGGCCGATCGCAATGGCGCGATCCGTGGAACGCATGATCGGGTACGGGAAGCTCCTGGCCGATCTCGCCGAGAGCGGATGTCCGGTCTGTCGAGGGTCGGTTGGTGCCGCGGCGAGGTACTTGGAGAGCCTGCTCTGGGAGAACGTGAACGATGCCGAGGTCCGGGAAGGACTCCGGCGCGACCACGGATTCTGTCGGGAACACTCTTTGGCCCTCCTGCAGGTGGCGGCGGCGCGAAGTGAGGCGCTCGGTGTGGCCATCCTCTACGAAGATTTGCTGGATCACATCGAGCAGGAGATCGTCACCGTGGGAGCGAGTTCGCGACGCAGACCTTCCCGCTCTTGGTTGAATATGAGATCCGGCCCGTCATGTCGGGCTTGTACGGTCGCCGACGATGTGGCCGTCAACTACCTCCGCATCATCGCGACTTCCGAACCGGATACCGATCTGGATCGACATCTCGGAGGAGCTGCCCTGTGCTTTCCTCATTTTTCGAGAGGGCTGGAGATTCGGGGGCTCGATCATGAGCGGCTCGAGGCGGTGTATCTACGAGGGTCGGTTTCGATTCGAGCCGAGCTCCGGCGTCTCATCGATCACGCAGACTATCGACGGGCCGACGAACCCCTGGGGAACGAGAAGGACGCCTGGGCACGCGCCGTCCACCTCGTCGTCGGTTCTCCCGTGTACGGTGCCGTCGCGGAGTCGGGATCATGAGCAACTCGGAGTCGGGGCAAGGAGCAGCCCGGCCGACCGACGAATGTCCCGTCTGCAGCGAAGTGTCCCTGGCCCGCCAGAGACATTGGTTCTGGGTGTTCGCCGAGAAACTCGGGGATGGGGCGTTCCTGACCCGACTGGGAACGGGAGGCGGCTACTGCGTCAGGCACGCTCGTGAGCTGCTTCTTCACGAGCAGGGGGAACGCACGGCCCGGGGGTTCCAGTTCGTGTTGCGAGGATGGCGTGCCGGCCTCGGAGCTTCGATGCGTCTCGACTGCCCTGCATGCCGCATCGAGGCCGAGACGGAGGCGTATGTCCTGCGCCTGCTGAGTCGCGGATTGTGGAGCGGAGATCAGCAGACACGTCTGGACCCGGACGCCCTGTCATGTCTGCCACATGCCCGGATGCTCCTCGAGCAGGCGCAGGAAGGGATTCTGCCCGAGGCTCTGAAGCGGTTGGGTGCAACGGTCGATCGAGTGCGAGCAGGTGACGGTGGATCGCAGGCCGAGATCCACACCGCGATCGGTCACGGGTACGACGAGACGTTTCGGAGGCCTGAACGTTGCGATACCGATGCCACGGCCGTGCTCTCGTTCGACGCTGCCGATCGTGCACTTGCCCAGGGATGGTGCCCTCTCTGTCTGGCAGGCCGTGAGGCGTCGGAGAACGTCATCGGATGGCTCGGGCATCCGGATCGAACCGACCGGGACCAGGATGATTTTGCCCGGCTGTGCCCCGCCCACCTGTGGGATGCCGCGGCGAACGATCCGGAAGCTTCGGCCCGGACGATGCAGCGGATCCGTCGCACCTGGATCAGGAGCCTCGGGGGACTCGAGGCGCTTGTCGAAGGGGCCGCGCAATCCGATCGGAAGGGACGATCGGGCAACGGGTCGCGCAGCAGGTTTCGCGGATGGTTGGAACGCGCGTTCCCGAAACGCAGTCGCGAAGTCCAGTTCCGCAGGATCCTCGTGGAGGAGGAGTGCGTGGCGTGCGTCGCAGCCGTGACCGCGGTCGACCGTGGCATCGCACTCCTCGATGCCTACCTTCTCGACACGGATCGAAGCGATTGGTACCTACGCTCGAGCGGCGTGTGCCTGCAGCATGCCTACGCCGCGATCCCACACCTCGGTGAGCAGCCTGCGCTCATTGTGACCGACCGGGCAAAGACCCTCATCGCGCGCACGATGTGGGGCCTCGACGAGGCGATCCGCAAGGTGAGCTGGTCGGTGCGGTATGAGCCATCCGGGGAAGAGACCGAGACGTGGCGTGAAGCGGTCGTGCTCACCGTCGGACGAGGCGTGTTGTGCTCAGACTGGCTCGCGCCCGTTCTGCAGCGTCCCGAGCGAGCCGTATAGGAGTCCGCCGGGTGACGGTGCCCCGGAGGCACGCGTCTCGTATTTCGTATTTCCTACTTTGTAGTTCGCATGGAAGTCGGTGTCGATGCAGGAGCGCGAGGAATCCGACTACGAGGAACCGACACACATTCGTGTCGGACTATCGGTCGAAACCTGCGTGGACCACCTTCCGGACTCCCGGGAGGTGGTCCGGCCGCAACGACCGCTCTACCGTCTCGAAGGTCCGTCAGATCCACACGATAGAAAAGCGGCAGAGTGTCCGGGTCGACGTTCTCCACAATCGAGGGCTGATCTTTGAACGTGGCTCGGAATTCGGCGTAGACGGCGACACGATACAAGTAGCGGACCGGATTCGTCATCTCGCGGATACGATCCCAACGCGGCCACGCCCACGCCGACACATCCACTGCTGCTTCCCGGCCGGCAGTCGCACCGAAACGCGCGACGAGACCGTGTCGGAGCATCGGCTCGACTCGCTGCACGAATTCCGGAAAGGAGTTCTCTGTCACAACCTGCCTGCTCACACCCTTAAAAGGCACCCGGCAACCGGACTGCACCGCAAGATCCCGCACCTTTGGAGAGAAACACAAGTCGCCTCACACGGTCGGTGATCGCGCGGTCATCCCGCCTGGAGCAGTGTTTGCGTTGTGCACAAGGCGGCTGTCGGCATCGAGGCCGGCGGGATGCCGCCTGCCAACACGCTAGGGCGGGGGAGCCGTCGCCGGCCGTGTGGTCTTCAGTGCCACGGTTCCCGCCCCGGCGATGAACCCGAGGGCGATGAGCCCCTCCAGCGACGTAACGCGGTCACTGGTGCATATCGACCCGGTTACGCCGTCGCCTCCGGAGGAGATCGAAGTCGACTCGCTTCCGGCGAACCATTCACTCCCCGTGGCGCCGTTCAAAGCAGTCCTCGTGTAGGTGACGTGGCCATCGGCCCCTTTGGTGGAGTCCCAGCAGGCCGGGTCCTGGTGGGCAAAGAAGGTGAGGCCGGCGAGGATTGCGAGTATCGGGATGGTGAGCGGCAGGAGGTCGCGCCGCCAGGAGCGTGCACTTTGTGGACTTGGCCAGCGCAATGCGGCCTGTATCCATACCAACACCGGGATCACCAGGACGAGGCCGACCGAGAAGACGGTGAGAATCGTTGGTACAAGGCCCGTGACGATCGCCGGCCAGAGTATGCGCGGATCACGCCGGCGCAGACCCAGAAGCGCGACGAACGCGGGAAGCGAGAGCAACGCCGCCCACGCCAGCGCTGCCGGGACGTTTTCCAACTGTCGCGGAGGCACGCCGTTGAGCCAGAACAGCAGACCGACGACGATCGCCAATCCGAGAAAGATCACCGCACCGATGATGATCAGCACGCCGGCCGTCTTCGGTGGCGTTGCGACAGGCGAGCTGTGATTCATGGTCTAGCCCTCCCAGTTCCAGAAGTCGACGTCGAGTTGAGTCGCTGTGTCGGCACCTGACGCTTCCATGATCTTGGCGACGTTCTCGGTCGGTCCGGTGACAACGAGCGACACGACGGCCGGATCATTACCGGCCAGCCACGCCGCCACGGCGTCGGCATTGCTGAGCGCCTCCGAAGTCGGACCCCCTGCTTTCATCAGTTCGGGATGTGATGCCAGATTGTCGAGAGCGCGACGCACCTGTTGGAGGGCAGAGGTGATGCTACTTCCGCCGTTCGGGCGGCAGCCGAGCCGGCCACCGCCTCCCGAAGACCCGGACGTCATATAGCCGACCGCGGAATCGAGGATGGTCGGCTCTCCACACGTCTCGTACCCGAGCATCTCGAAGGAAGGGTGCAGCGGGTCTGGTGGAAGGGCAGGAGTCACGTCGAAACCGACCCACACGATGCGTGCCTCGCCCTCTGCCGGCTGGAGCGCCTCGGCTTCGGAAATGCTGATGGGGTCCTCCCACCACTGCAGCTGCACGGTGACGACGGTGTCCGCAGGTAGTCGCTCGGGTGTGAATGGGCGGGATCCATCCCCAACGAAGTAGGGGAGGAGCGGTGAGCCGTTTTCGCCGGTGAACCTGACCAATCCCAGATGCGTGTTGAACGTACCGAGGGGGCGTGTGGCGTCGCCGATGGGACGGACCAGATCGACAGCGAGGTCTCTGCCGAAAGGAGTCGGGTTGTTGCGCCAACCCGACACCCGGGCTCCGGGTGTGGAGAGGACGGGCAGGTCCCACGTCGCGATCGCGGCAGCACGAATCCGGTCGCCGCGATCGACGAGGAGAGGCTGGATGGCGAACGCCGACAGGATTGTCAGCGCCACTGCACCGATGATCCAGATGGAGATGGCATCGAACACGAGCCGGAACAGGGTTCGGCGGATCGTCTTTCGCAACTGCTTCTCATCCCATGGCTGAGCCGGCCGGCCGATCGTGTTCCCCAGATGGACGGGCGCCTCCACGCCGTCCGGGATGCTTCGGCACTCATCGCACCCGGCCAGGTGTTCTTCGAGTTCGGCTCTCGTGCCGGGCTCGAGGCTGTCCTCGACGTAGCCTTCGAGCAGGTCACGAGCAATGTGATGTTCCACGCTCACGCCTCCTTCTCGAATGCGGTCCGAAATGCCGCCCGTGCCCGGTGGATGATCACTTTGGTTGCGCCGAGGCTCTTGCCCAGAACTCCCGAGACCTCTTCGTACGACAGTCCGAGTTGGTCACGGAGAATCAATGCCGACCGCTGTGTTTCAGGGAGATTGGCCAGCACCGTCCGGACCGTGATCTGCTGGGCGATATCCGGATCGAAGGCCGCCACATCCGTCGGTTCGTCGCTCGTTGGGTTTCGCGAGCGACGGCGGACGTCGTCGAGGAAGGTGGTGCGGGCAATCGCAAATAGCCAGGCTCGTGGGCTTCCGCCCCGGTACCCGGCGAGCGCCCGAGTGGCCCGCACGAACGTGTCCTGCATCAGATCCTCCGCCCACACGGGGTCCCGGCATTGCGAGACCAGGTACGCGTAGATCGCCCGTGCGTGATCCCGGTAGAACTTCTCCAGCATCCCCCTCCTTTACCGGGCACTGCCGTGGACACGGTAGGTGAGGACGCCGGCGCTTCGCGATCAACGTCTCCTCGATACCTTCCGGCAGTTGTGATCGTTCGCCTCATACCAGGGAGACGAACAGGAAGGTACAAAAGTTACAGTCCGTGCTTCGCGCAGCCTTTCGGCCCGGCGCGCTCCACCGTCGGGGGAGATGATCGGCGGGGAGCCGTCTGCCCGTGTCGAGTGCCGCGTCGGCAAGGACCACGTGAAGATCCTGATCTTGGCTCGCTCTTGCGCACACGGTCATGGCACGAAGTACTATCACGAGGGAAGACCAGGGGGTGAGTGATGGCCGATACCGACAAGAGCCTGGATGATCTGTTGGAGGAACTCGCCGAAGTGCAGGGGCGTCTCCTCGAGTTGCCGTCCGACGCTTTCGCCGAGCGGTTCGGACTTCAGAAACGTCAGGACGCCCTTCGGGAGCAGACGGCCAGGTTCGCCCGGGACTGGGATCTGGACCGCAGCAGTGAAGATTTGTTGGCCGAGCTCGTTTCGCTCCAGGCACGCGTGAAGAGCATCGACAGCCTGCGCATCAACACCGCCGCACAGCAATTCAGTTCCGACGGCTCCATCGGGCCGATTGGCGATGGTGGGGGAGCCATACGCCTGAATCAAGGCATCGCCGACGCCCAGGGGGTCGGCGAACTTCAGGCAAGAATCGGACGCATCAAGGCGATCCTGACCGACCGTGGTGTCGACTTCGATACGAGGTAGCCGAGGCGTGGGCTCTCTGGACTTCCTCGCCGGCATCGCCGTCGGCTTGGCCGTGGCCCGGGGTGTCTGTTGCCGGCGCGGATTCCCGTGGCGTCGACGCACCGGGTATGCCACGAACTGGAATGAAAGCCGGACCTTGTCCATATCCTCGAGCCGAAAGATCACATCCTCCCGGCCCTCTCCCAGGCGAAGGATCCAGCGGCTCGATAGGGCAGGTCGCGCTCCGTCCCCGCTACGCGGTTCCCCCTACGCAACCGACGTGGCTCCTTCAACAGGGACGTGGTCGACGCCTTCATCGATGTCGGCCTGGGCCATCCATGGACGCAAATCCGACTCCAAGGCACTCGGATCCTGAGCCAGAAGCCGAATAACTTTCGGCTGCCGTTCCGTCAACCCGCCGGCTTCCGACGGAGACTGCGACGGGAACGGTGCACGTATCACCTCATTCTTCTCCCCCGATCCGTAGGCCTCAGACGATGCGTGTCGGGGGAAACGGGGGAGAGTCATCCTGCTGCGGCGCGTCTGTCCACGGTGAGGGGCCACGTCGGATACGACCGCTTTGAAACAGGTCTCTGCATACTATCGAGCCGATGAGCAGCAGATCATGGCGTCGTCGTGTCGTGCACTCCGTGCGGGCGGACTGGAGCGAGGTGGGGAGCCTCGGCAGATTGGCCTTCGTCGGTATCGTGCTCTCTCTCGTTGTCACGATCGTTCTGGGGTTCTCGATTCAGAATGCGACACGGCGACACCTGCTTGCGGCGCGAGGGCAGATCTTGGCCAATGTGATCGAGGAGATCGAGGCCCAACACCTTCGCCCCTCATCGGGACCGGGCGGTGCGAGTTATGAGGCGTTCGATCAGGAGGTTCGACTTCGGCTGATCGGTGGAGAGACACTCCGTGTCAAACTTTGGGCGCCCGATGGCACGATCCTGTATTCGGACGATCCGGACCTGGTCGGGTCGGTATTCGAGCTTTCACCGCCGGCCCTTTCTGCACTGCGCGGCGAGCAGACGTACAACATCTCAGACACCTCGGATCCGGCTCACGCCGATGAGAGCTCCGTCGGTTCACTCATCGAGTTCTACATCCCCTATCACGACCCGGCAGGTGAGATCATCGGGGCATTCGAGGTCGAACAGCGGATCGATACGCTGCAGAAGACCCTGCAGAGGGTGGGTGTCAACGTATGGCTCACGATAGGCAGCGGGTTGTTGCTGCTCGGGGGCTTCATGCTTGCTCTTCTGCTTGCTCGTGCCCGCGCATTCAACCTCCGTCGGAGGCAGGTCGAGTCGCTCGTTGGTGAGATCCTGAAGGCGCAGGAGAACGAGCGGCGACGCATCGTCGGTGCCCTGCATGACGATATCGGGCAGCCCCTCTACCGACTTCTCTACGGACTGGAAGGAGGTAAGTCACGTCTTCCCGCAGGCAGCCCGGTTCGAAGCGAACTGGATCGGCTGGAGGGGATCGTGCGAGATATCGACGCAACGCTGCGCACCGAACTGCGGGTGCTCCATCGTGGTCTTGCCGAGGACTTGGGGCTGGAAGCCGCCTTGGCCCAGCTTCTGGACGCCACCAGGCAAGAGACGGGGCTCGACATCGACTTGTCGGTGAACCTCGGCAACGAGCCGGACCCGATCCCGCGATCGGCACTGCTGCGCGCCGCTCAGGAAGCTGTGACCAATATCCGAAAACACTCGGGGGCAGCCTCGGTATCGGTTGGCGTGTGGGAGCAAGACCGGGAGGTCATCATGGAGATTGTTGATGATGGGTTCGGAGTGAAGGGCCCTCGAGGTCTTGGACTCACAACGACCCGGGAGAGGCTCGAATCGATCGGCGGAGGCATCGAGGTGCGGCCTCGTCGCGAGGGAGGCACCGTCTTTCGTGCATGGGTGCCACTTCCGGAGCCGGGCGCATGAGGGTCGTCATCGCCGATGACCACCGCATCGTGCGCGAGGGGTTACGGTTCATGTTGTCCGATCACCCCGATGTCGAGATCGTCGCAGAAGCCGAGAACGGTGAAGACCTCTTGGAGACGCTGGAGGCGGTCAAGGCCGATGTGGTTCTTCTGGACCTTCGGATGCCCGGCATGACGGGACTCGAAGCCTTGGATCGGATTTCTGCCGACCACCCCCGGACAAAGGTCATCATCCTCTCGATGCATGACGATCCGGGCTACGTGCGTCGCGCCGTCGAGCTGGGGGCGTCAGGCTATCTGCTCAAGAACACTGGACGTGACGAGCTTCTGAGGGCACTGAAGGCGGTCCAGGAGGGCGGTGCGTATATTCAAGGAGAGATCATGGGCCCTCTCCTGTCGATATTCACGCACGGTTCCGAAGAGCAGGACACGCCGTCGTTGAGTCCACGAGAGAGTCAGGTCCTGCAGCTCGTCGCCGACGGTTGTGAGAACAAGCAGATTGCCAAGGATCTCGGCGTGTCCGAAGCGACCGTCAAGACGTACCTCAAGAACGTGTTCGCGCGCCTCGGAGTGCGCAGCAGGGCGGAGGCCGTCGCGGTCGGGTTACGAATCGGAATCATCGAATAGGGTCTTTCCGCCTTGCCCCCATCGCCCAAACGGGTGATGGTCTCGTCCCAAACGGGTGACTACCAGGAGCCGCTCGTTTCCTGTACGTTCCTTCGAACGGAAGGTAAGGAGCTATTCCCATGCGTAATCTGAGAATCTTCGCGATTGTTGCCGTGCTGGCGGTGCTCGCCGCCGCCTGCGGCGGAAACGCTGCCGTGGATACGACGGCGGCACCGACCACGACGGCGGCAGCGACCACGACGGCGGCACCCGCGGAAGGCCCGGTGGTCGTGCATGTCGTTGCCAACGAGATGACGATCACCTCCGATCTGACCACGTTCAAGGTGGGGGTGCCATACCGTTTCGAGGTCACGAATGAAGGTGCCATCGCGCACGAAGTCATGCTGGTGGAGCCGACAGATTCCACCGACATGGAAGCGATCGATGAGATCGCCAAAGGTATGGTCGAGGCAGAGGACCTGGTCCCGGGCGCCACGGAGTCATTCGACTACACATTCACGACGGCGGACCTGGCGGGTCCGCTGGAGCTGGCGTGCCACGTTCCGGGCCACTACGAGGCCGGCATGTCGCTACCGATCACCGTCGAGGGCTGAACCGATCCGATCGAAGGTTTGGGGGCCGGCGGGATACCGCCGGCTCTCTTCGTTCGTGTGCCACCGGGGCGTTGATCGCCCGACACCGTGGCTCTGCTGCGGGCTCCGGGTTGGGTGTTGATCTTGTGTGCATCATTGCCGCCGGGATTCGTATTCCGGGGTTGTGTCATGTCGCGGATTCCGAAGTTTGGGCCGATCGTATTCGTGCCGTGCGCTCGTCCGGAGTCGTGCCGTTGAAACGCTACAGCTTGCGTGTCAGGACTGCTTCCGAGACGGTGAGGCACGAGATGTCATGCGTGTTCGATTGCGGTGGCAGCCGACATGCACCAATGGCCTACGCCATGCGCCTGTGCGGCCTGCTCATGTGGAACGAAGCTGCGCGGACCGACGAGGCCGCCGATGTTCGTATGGTCGCGAAGAGGGACTATCCCTCCTGTGGGGGGCGATCCTGCTGCGGATCGGGTGACGCATCCGGGTGGTGCCGCCTCCGGCTGCGGTTTCGTAGCTCGGTGGTGCCTTCGATGAAGGGGGTGAGGTCTTCCACCGGGGTGAGCGCGATGTCGCCCGCCGGCAGACCGCAGGCGCGGAGGGTCACGACGGTGTCGGGAAGATCGACCACCGCGGCCCAATTGTTGCCGTCGACCAGCATCTGACCGTCCCGCATCGTGTCGTCGATCGATAGCTGGAAGTGATCCCACACCGGGATGGGGCGGCGCTCGAACTCCTCGTAGCGCCGGGCTGCCCACCGGGCTGCCTCGTCGGGTGAGAGGCTCTCGGGCGGCGGTCCGAAGCTGTCGTGCCACAAGCCGCGGGTGACGTCTGCTTTGACAAGTTCGACAGCGGGCAGGCCGGGCAGCTTCCACTGCGTGTCCACCCGCAGATACGGCCCATCAGGTGGCTCTCCATAGATGAGTTCTATGCGCTGTAACCCCACCGGTGAGGCCCAGCCATGGCCACCCGGCGAGCGCAGGCCGTCCCATTGCGCGAGACCGTACGGTGGCCCTGGGGCGGCCTCGACTGCCTTCACGAGCCGCTTCGTCTCCAACTGCTCGGCTCGTGTCGGGCTCACGGTCTGCACCAACTCGGTCCACAAACGTTCTCGGCCGGATGTTCGCAGTGCGGTCGTGAGCACCGCCAGCCACATCACGACCAGCCACCCGACTGCCACCGGAAACCATGGCCACGCGACGGTCACCTGGGCGAGGACTCCCAAGCCGACCCCGACGGCCGTACCGGCGATCCACAACAATGGCACCAGCTCGATGGTTCGGTGCCGCAACACTATCTGCAGTGCCCGGTATGGCCAGAACGACTGGAAATACCGGACCGTCAGCAGGCCGGCCGTCCCAAAGGCCCACTGGTGACCGTTGACACATCGAAACCGTGGTCCTGAGAACCGGCCGTGCGTTAGCCGGCCTCTCAACCGTGCCCACCGGCCCGAAGTGGCTGTCTGTCCTTCCGACCCGCAGACCGGACACGGCGCATCCATCGACCCGATCCACGATCCCCGGCTCTTGTATCGCACACCATGAGTATGCCAGCCCAACGCGGGGGTTCAGCAGGCCGGCTTGCCGACGTCGTTTGTCACCGTAACGGGCGGGGGCCGGTCGAAAGTGCCTTCAACAAGGCCCATGGCGACGTCACCGGCAGCCGTGACATCGACCGGTTGCCCGCCGACGGTGACTTTCCAGTCGGGATCTTCGACGATCACGATGGCGTAGCCTGCGTTGGAGTAGTCGACTCGGTAGCAGCCCTGCCAGGTCTCGCCCGGCTCGCCACCAACGAACCCTTCGCCGCCGCCGGTGAACAGCTCTGCCGCCCAGTAGTAGGTCGCGGCCGGCTGTTCGTCCTTGATCATCACGACGAACCCGTCACCGAACGGGAACCGGGCCACCGGTTCGTTACCTTCGGGAAGGTCGAAGTCTTCGGGAAGGAACGAGGAAGAGTCGATGCTCGTTGCCAGCAGCGACGATTCGTTGCTGTTGGACGGAAAGTCATCGGGCCAGCGAACCGGGTCGCTGATGATGGTGGACCCATCGATGGTGGCAGTGACGGTCGCATCGTAGGGGGAAGGTCCAAGATCGAGGACGTCGGCGGTGAAGTGCGCCGGTGCGTCCAGGCTGACCGTGCCCTCCCAACAGTTGCCCGTCTGTCCCGCCGTGAGGTCGAACTGTCGTGACGCTCCGTTGCCGGCGGTGACCATCACGGATCCGGTCACGCCGGCCGGTGGTTTTGCGATGTTGCCGACGAGTGCGGAGAACGGGGCATCTGCTTCGAGGTCTCGGCCGGACGGATACCAGAACACCTGGGCGTACGGGGGTGGCGGCTCCCCGCCTGTCGTGGTGATCAGCTCGAAGGCCCAAGAGGCGTCGCCCTGATCGCCCCGACCGAACACGTCGATCCGATAGGTGCCGGTCGGACCCGGCCGCTCGACCGGCGCTCCTGCCGGATCGACACGGACCACGGCACCGCCGCTGCAGTACTCACCTCCTGGCAGGAACTGCGCCTGGATCACCCATGGCAGCGGGAACATCATCGCAAGGTCGGCGGTGTCGGCGAGCGTGACACTGGGGAGCGGATCCGGCGGCGGCCCGTCGGCGCACACCACTTGTCTTTGTCCTTCGCCGCCGGTTGACCAGCAGTAGCTGATGGCGGCGAGGGTGAGCCGTTCGTCGCCGGCGACAACCACGAGGTCCGGGGGATGATCACGCTCAACCGTCGCATCGCTCGGCGTCGACGCCGTGGCCGATGTGTCGGCTCCGAGGTTGTTCGGGCCTCCCGGGCCTGCAGCGCAGGCAGTGGCTACCACAAACAAGAGCGCCAACAATGTCGAGCGTGTCATTGCCACCTCACGTTACTCCCGACCGGCCCGACTCCCAGGGCGAGTGTCCCGGAATCCTGGCAGGGCTCGTCAGCGGTTTGGGGCGTCTCGTCGACGCCTCGGCGGCGATCTCTCCAGGGTGTCGAACTGCCGGATCCAACTGTGCTGCGCCGAGGCAGGGAAGCGCCACCCGGCGCCACCGGGCCGGCCTGCCAACCCGTCGTTCGTCGATGAGCTGAACGGCGAGTTCGGGTATCGGACCGAACTCGCCGATCGGGGCGGTGTCCTTGTCGTCGAGGTGCTCGACGAGCTCGGCGATGAGTTCCTCGATGGCACGCCCGTCCACACCCGAATGGCCGAGCCGGGTGGCGGGCTGGTGCAAATACAGGCGGGCGGCGTCAGTCATCAGGTCGTTCCTTCCATCACGGCGGTCACACGCGTCGCGAGCTCGCACCAATACGGGCCGGCGGCCTGCAGCACGTCTGGTCCCTGGCAGGTCGGCTCGTAGTGCTTGCGTTCCGGACCTTGATCGCTGGGCTTCCACGTCGTGGAGACCGGAGCGTCCTGTGCCAACCGGGAGAGAAGCGGTAGAAGGTTCCACCTTTGATTGGTCCGAGACCGGCATCCTCGAGGGTTCCGGCGATCTTGCAGGCGTAGCGCTCTCGGTCTTCGAGGAGGCCGAGCACGCAGAGATCGATGGCTCCCTTGAGCCATCGACCGCTTCTGGCGGTGGTGGGTCGGGGGGCCGTGTGGGTAGCTTTCTCATCTACAGGCCGGTCTCGATCGGGTGGCTCGTCTTGACCATGGCCGGGTCTCCACTGCGTGTGGGTTGAGGATGTGATTCAGGGCACATACACGGGGAGGGTGGTGACTCGGAAGCCACCGTCCTGGGCGATGACGGTGAAGGGAAACTGGGTTTCGGGCGGACCGCTTGAATCGTCGCCACAGCATGGTCCTCTGGTGAACGGCACGCCGGCACTGGTCTCGAACTCCACCCAGAACTGGTAGCTGTCACCGGTGATCAGGCCAGGTAGCACCCGCCGGACACGAAGGTCGCAGAGCAGTTGGTTGCAGGCGGCCTCCAGCAGGGCGACGTGATCGGAAGCATCAACCGTCGGGTTCCAGTCGATCACGGTGTCGAGGCTGCCCGCATAGAGTTCCGCGGCGGTGGCGTAATCGCCCGTCCGCATCGCGGAGAGGAACCGTTCCAAAGTGGAGACGGCTGAACGCACCTCGGGGGTGTCCGGAAGCGAGGCAAGCCCTCTGAGTTGCGTCAACTCCTCCTCGTAGCGGACCCGTTCGGCCTCACATGCCACCTGGGCCGACTCGAAGATCCCTCGCAGTTCGGCCTCTTGAGCGCTGATCCTCTCCGTCTCACTTCGGCTGTCTTGCAGGGTCTGCTCCAACTCGGCGACCCGAGTGCGCAATCCCGTCACCTCGGCTGCAAGTTCGACGATCCTCTCTCGGAGATGCTCGGCCTCAGCCGGCGGGGCCGACGTCGTCGACGCGACAACAGAGGCCGACGTCGTCGATTCGGAAACCTCTGCAGGGCTGCATCCGACAATCAACCCTGACACCACCAGGCCCAGCAAGAAACGGTTCACATACAACACTCGCTCCTTCCCGTCAGTTCGGTCCGCCGGCGGGTTGGCGCGGACCTTGGCGTCGCTGTCGAGGGCGGCTACTGGTGTATTCGCTGCCGAGCCCGTTTGGGTTCCAGGATACGCGCTCCTCTGTTGGGGGATGATGCGTGTCGATCTCGCGTGGTTCTGTTCACACGTGTGGGTTGGGCCCCGGGTGCCGCACAGGGGACTCCTTGGATGGAGCAGGTCGCGTTCTGCACTTCGGCGCGTCGGCTCGGCTGCGGATGTGCGCCCGATGTTCTTGCAGCCTGCAGGGTGTGGCGGGGTGTGGGTCGCCGGCGGGGGAGTGCGGGAGGGTCGCGTCTGGGCCGGGGGGAGATGGTCTCGCATGCGGGTGTCCTGGCCGGATGACGGTCGCTCTGCCGGGAGGGGTGTGCCAGCATATGTCTGGTGGGCACGGACGTTACCGATGCGGAGTTGATCGAGGCGTCGTGGAGCGACGCGTCACGTTTCGGTGAAGTGTTTCGGCGCAACCACCGCCTCGTGTACGCGTACGCGGTGCGGGCGGTCGGCCCGTCGGACGGTCCGGATCTGGCCGCGGAGGTGTTCGTGCGCGCGTTCGAGTCGCGGCGACGTTACGACGTTGCGTATGTGAGTGCTCGCCCGTGGCTGTTGGGTATCGCCCCGCATCTGGTCGGCACCTACTACCGCAGCAAGGCTCGCGCTCGTCGGGCGAACCGCCGACTCGGCAACCCGGAGACCGTCCCGGATCTTGCTTCCGATGCTGCCGGACGGGTCGATGCCGCGGCGGCGCGGGATGCGATCGGCGGGGCGTTGAGGGGGTTGCGGCGCGAAGAGGCAGAAGTGGTGTCGTTGTTCGTGTTCGCGGGTCTGTCGTATCGAGAGATCGCCGAGACGCTCCGGATCGCGGAGGGAACGGTGCGGTCACGGTTGAGCTGGGCCAGGGGGGAAACTTCGGAACCTGTTGGACGGTTTCGGCGAATTAGGTAGAGGCGAGTCAGATATGGGTACACCATGACACATCACGGCGGGGACCCGTTTGAGCTGCTTCGACGCTTGGGCGGTGATCCGGTTCCGACGGTCGAGGAGGAGCAGCGGGCTCGAGCCAGGCTGGTGGAAGCGATTGCAGGCGAACGGCCGGCGCGGCGAGGGTTTCGTCGAGTCCGTTGGCTGGTGCCGGCGTTGGCGGCTGCGGCACTGGCGATTGTCATAACCGGCGTGTTCGTGGCCCGTCCGAGTCCGGTGCAGGCAGTTTTCGATCAGATCGCGTTCGCGGCCCGTCTGGCAACACCGCAGGAGATCCCCGAAGGGTCGTTCCTGTATACGCGCTCCGTGAACGTCCAGCTCGCCATCACACAAGGCGACGTGTTGGGTCTCGCCCAGGAACATGCCGCTTATCTCGTGCCGACGACGCGAGAGTTCTGGCGCAACGACACCGGCTTCGTGCAGATGAGCACCACAACCCGTCGGCCTGCTTTCTTCAGCCCTGAGGTTGAGGCCGCCTACTACACACACGGCTTCGACAAGAGGGATCATATTGGCGAGACGTTGCCCCGGCAGTTCGTCGGTGTTACCGACTCGTACGGTGACGTCGAGTGGCCGACCGATCCCCGGCGACTTCGCGAGTCTCTCGAAGCCTACGTGAGGCAAGGCGGCAGCACGTTACCGCTGGACATCCAGGTCTTTGACCTTGCCACCGACCTGCTCCGAGAAGCCGACCCCGGACCTGACCTTCGGGCAGCACTCATGCAAGTCTTCGCCCAACTCCCCGTCACGCTCGTCGATCAGGCACCCGACGGGTCGATCACCCTCGCGGTCACCTACAACCGACCGCCATCGATGCGAGATACGATCACTTTGGACGCTCGTGGACACCTCATCGCGAAAACCAGCACGCTGCTCGAAGACTATCTCGACCTTGGCATCCCTGCCGGGACCCAAATCAGCGCCTCCACCTACACCATCCCGACCATCGTCGACAACCTCGACACGAACCCGTGACGGCGTACCAGGGCCGACGGCGGGAACCCGAAAGCATCCTGCGGCGAATACATCAATAGGTCCAGACACGAACTAGCGCAATGACATCCGAGGGTGATACTCGAGGGACGAAGCCAGGTGAACGGCGGTGCGCCAACCCGTCAAAGGCACAAGAGGGGATCTTCTGTAGCCGCCGGCTCGTCTAAGGAGGAGAAGAGGTGATGATCGCACAATGGACATGCATCGCCGCCGCAAGCCGGTGAGCCTGAAATCCACCACCTGGTGGCGATTCCTCGTCACGGTGACTGTCGTGTTCGGGATGCTTGTGGCCTCTTGCGGATCGTCGCCTGCGTCCTCTCCGATCACTGTCGATGCCGAGACGGCGCACCAGTTGATGCTGACGGGCGTGAACATGACAGGTATCACCGCACCGACCGAAGAGTGGGTGCGGGTCGCCCGGCGCGGATGCGACAACGGCGCCTGGGACTGGACGGTCGCCAAAGAAGAGGGTGATGCTGCAACCGACGTCGTAGGCAAGCCGCTGCCTCCTGATGTTGTGTGGATTCTGACGGTGATGGCATGCCACGATCTCGTACCCGCCACTGCGATCCGGCAAGGCCCTCCCTCGTGAGCGGCCGGCTGCAACCCGTGGCGGGCATCCACCGCATCTGGGCTGGATCACGGTCGCGTTCAGCGCCGGCGCCAAAGGCACGCGACGATGAGTTCGAAGGTGTGTTTCCCGATGCGGGGAACGGTCGTGGCCCCGGTCGATTGACGGTGTGGAGCAAGTGATGGACGATGTCGACAGAAGCCTGGGTGATCCGTTGGAGGAACACAAGCTGAGGGGATTGCCACCGATCGGGGGTGTCTTGTGGGTGATCGGATGGCTGGCCTTCGCTGTGATGGTGCTGTCGGCGTGCGTTACGGCGGAGACTCCGACGACACTCTCGAGTGAGGTTGCGACAACGATTCTCGGGACCACTTCCACAACGTCGGCTCCGGCGATCACCACGACAGCGGTCCTGCCCACCACGACGTCGACGACATCGACGGTGGTGCTCGACACGAAGGAAGCGACCCGCCGCCTCGAGGGCCTTCTCGAACGAGCAGAGGGGATCGCGGCGGGTTCCGGGGATGTGGCGGCACTCGACGAGATCGCCAAGCAAGCCGGCCCTGGTATCCGACGAAGCAGCCGATCCCCGGTATGGGCCGACGATGGACACGGTGTGGGCTCTGATACGGGCAGGTCGTGACGGTCTGCGGATCGGACCGCTGCTCGGCCCCGATACCGTCGTGCAGCTGCCCGGAGAGGGCGTGGCGGTCGACATTCATGGGCTCATCGTGCTCATCGATCTCGACGGGACCGTGATGGGCCATCTCGATCGCTACCGGATCGACAACCGTTTCTTCGCTCCAGGCCCGATCGTGCTCCGAGACGCCGACGACGGCCTGTGGGTTCTCGACGGCGACGGTCTCCGCGAGGGGGCCGGGGTGCCCCTCGCCGACGGCAACGTGCTCATCGTTGGTGACGACGGCTGGGAGATCCGTCGGGACGACACCGTGGTGTTCGCGGCCACCAACTGGACGTCTTTCGACATGTCTGCCCATCGGGACGTGGTCACCGCATTCGGGGACACTTCCATTGTCATTGATCTGACTGCCGAGTCTGAGATGACGCTGGCCGACGGATGTGACGTCATCGACCGGGCCGGCGGCCGGTTCTACCTCGCCTGTATGTCCTACGGTGCATCTTCCGGTGACCAGTCGGGCTCCGACATCTCGGAGATTCGGACGCTCGGCGGCGATGTGCTCGTGCCGAGTGCGGCGCGTGACTACGAGCTCCCCATGGGGCATTGGCGGTGGGGTGAGGTCTCTCCGGACGGGTCGGAACTGCTATTGCAGTGGAGCGCCGAGTGTGAGATACCGGTGGCGTTCTTCGCTCCGGCATCAGGCGGAGATCCTGTCGGCTACGACGGCTCGGCCGATTGGTCGCAGACACCGGAGTCGTTCGGTCTCGGATGGACCTCGGACGGTCACGCACTGGTCCTCGCGTGGGGGGAGGGGATATGCGGTGCTGCGGCCGACGCTCCGGGCGTGTACCTCATGGACGGGCCTGGTGACGGTCGACTCCTCTACCAGGTCGACGGTTCACCGGATGCTCGCCTATGGAGGGATCGGGACTGAGTGGAGCTTGTGTGTGTGCGACTCTCGTGTCCGGCGCCAGAGAGCGGGAGCTTGAACAGAAGCACGTCTGCCAGGGAACGGCTCGATTCCATGTGTAACCGAGAATCATGGCACCAGGTACTATGAGAGGCATAGGCGAGGAGCGAATATGACCGATGACGCCAAGAGCCTGGATGAGTTGTTGGCCGAACTCGCGGAGGTGCAGCAGCGCCTGCTCGAGTTGTCGTCCGACGCGTTTGGGGAGCGGTTCGAACTTCAGAAACGCCAGGATGTTCTGCGGGAGCAGACCGCCAGGTTCGCCCGCGACTGGGACCTGGACCGGTCCGGCGAAGATCTTCTGACCGAGTTGGCGTCGCTGCGGGAACGTTTGGGCCAGTTGGACCGTCAGAAGATCGACGTGGTAACCCAGGGTGGGGCCGGTACGGCCGCTCCCGCCGGCGACGGTTGGGGTGCGGTGCAGCTCAATCAAGCCATGGGTGCCGCGCAGGGGGCCGGTGAACTGCATGCGAGGATCGGGCGTATCAAAGCGATCCTCACCGACCGGGGCATCGACCCTGATGGCGAGTAGGGAGCGGAGAGGTATGCCCGTGCATCGAGATGGCGGCGACGGTTGCGGATCGTGGGCGCCGTCCAGGGAACCGATACCGGGTGTCCGGCGAATACTTGGGTGAAGGGAGATACAGACGTTGACGTTCGTCGGCAGGAATCTGGGCCGTGGCGATCGTGTCGGGCCGGAGCAGACCGAGTGGGGGACGACATGAACAGGGCACGCGCTTCACGAAGGGGAGATCATCTGGCGGGCGCGGTTGTTGTGGCGCCGGCGGCCAGGGGGCACAAGGTGAAGCTTGGTCGGGGTGATACGGGTCGGGTGAGGCTTCTTGCGGGCGCCGGGTCCATTCGGGCACGATCGCTGGTCGCTCTGGCGGTCGTGTCCATGCTTGCTGCCGGCTGTGCTTCGGCCGAGAGCGTGCCGCCTGCGACGGGGCCGGCTTCGGTCGCTTCGATGACCACGCTACCTGTGACCACGACCTCCACGATGGCCACAACGCACCCTTCCATCTCCACGACGACACCATTACCGGTGATCGGTCGGTGGGAGTCGATGCCGGCCGGCCTGGTTGCGCGGTCTGGGCATGTGTCGGTGTGGACCGGTCGAGAGTTGTTGGTGTGGGGGAACCCGCTGGGCCCGGTGGAGACGCAGGCGACGGGTGACATCTATGACCCGTCAAGAGGTGTGTGGCGTCCGATGTCGGCTGCACCGGAGGCACGCAGGGCCCCGGCTGCGGTGTGGACCGGCACCCGGATGCTCATCTGGGGCGGCGATCGCACGATGGGCGACTCGACGGTGCCTGATCTGGCGAATGACGGGTTCGCGTACGATTCGGCCACCGACACCTGGAGTCCGATCCCTGCAGCGCCGATCGGCGGACGCTCGTCCATGTTCAATGTGTGGACCGGCACCGAACTGGTCGTCTGGGGTGGCATGGTCGAGCGCGACGGGATGCAGGTCGCCGACGACGACGGTGCCGCCTATGACCCGGCGACAAACACGTGGCGTGTCCTGGCGCCGTCTCCGTTGGGTGGGAAGGACCCTGGGGTTGGGGTGTGGACGGGACGAGAGATGATCATCGGTGGGGCCGGTGACGCCACCGACGGTGACCTGGGCTGGGCATCCTACGACCCGGTTACCGACACGTGGGTCAAGATCCCCGATCCGCCCGGTGTCCGCTCGAGCTTGGTGTATGTGGGTGTGTGGACCGGCACCGAGGTGCTTTTCTCGCCCCACGGGGTTCCCGACCAGCCGGCACCGTTGGCTGCATATAACCCGGATCTGGGTGAGTGGCGCCTCACGGCACTACCCCCGGTGAACCTCTCGACGGTTCCGGCAGTGTGGACCGGCACCAAGGTCGTCTTTTGGGGACACACTGTGGCAGGCATGCCTGGGGTAGCCCCGATGGTCGGTGTGGCGTACGATCCGGCCACCGACACGTGGGACCGTCTCGCACCCGACAGTCTCGGGACCCGTTGGGTTGGCGGTCTCATAGCCACCGGTGAGGGTGTCATCGTCTGGGGAGGCCACTCATACAAACAATACGGAGCCTCCCCCATACCCCTCCACGACGACGGCTCGATCCTGGTGCTCCCGCCGTCGACGACGCCCGTAGCCACGACCGAACCTCCCGGGTCGACGACGACTTCGGTCGCCACGGGCACAGGTCGGGCCGAGACCGTTCTGGATCGGATCACCAAGGTGGTGCTGACCCTTGACGGTTTCGACGATCCTGGTTGGGATTTGCCACACGGTGCACCCTATTCGGCGGTGGTGTATTCGCGGAACGGCGACCTTGAAGCCCTCTGGGCGTTCTACGACCCTGCTCCGGTAGCACCTTCTGGGTTTCTGTTCGGACTCGATCAGATGCCCGACGGTGACGTGGTGCAGACGGACGTCGGACCGGTCACCGTGTGGGATGCCGCAACCATCGGACGAGTGAGCGGAGGCGCCGCCAGCCTGCGACAACTCTGTGGCGCATACCAGATCTGGACGGATTCGTTCGCGTCACAGGAGACTGCCGTTGAGGACCTTGTCGCGGTCGCACGGGCGATCGACTGTGCTGTCGTGGCTGACGGTCCATAGGTGAGCGGGTCATGTCCAGCTACGAACAGGAGACTCCGCTGGAAGTGCTGACGAATACGAGATACCTTCTCCATCCACACGTGGCTGCAACTCTCAGGGCGATGGAGCTCTTCCCTCTCGCGAGTGGGGACCGCTGTGGAATCGCGCCTCTGATGCCACGCAGTCCATCAACGGGGAAGAGCCGGCTGCATGGCGGCAAAACGGGTCTCGCGGCCTGTCCTCGCCGTGCCGTCAACGGCATGCGAACTCAGATCTGCGACCCGACTCCCGGTAAGTGTGCGCCACGACTGCCCGCTTCAACGCCTGCCAGGCCCCTGGACGGTTGGTCATGTTGAGGTTCATCCGGCCGAGGATCAAGCTGTTCTCAGTCGCGGTTCTCGTGTCTGTGACCACGATCGTGTCTGCCGGGTGCAGTCCGCAAAGTTCACCGG